>NZ_AP021982.1 GCF_014168815.1 Klebsiella sp. WP3-W18-ESBL-02 | reverse complement strand
TCGTTAAATCCGACCCCTTTGCGGTATTTCTGCCGCGCCTGCGGCTTGCCCAACGTCTCACGGCCACACAGTAAACTGTGCACCCGTTCATCGTTTCTGGGGGCTCAAAATTTTCGGACTAAATACGTCGTGATGAAATAATTCATCGACTGTTTAGGAGAAAACTATGAAATATCTAAATCTGCTCGAGCTGATACTCAACTGCCTAAAGACAGCCGCGGATCTGTGGGACTGGCTGCATCTGAACAACTTCTTTTTTGAAACATTCGGCCTGCTTTTGTCATGAAATGGAGTTGTGCCTGTTCATGTGCATAGCCATGCAGATGCGCAGAAATCATCAGGGGCGTTTTTCAGGGTTTGAGCCGGGGGAAAGTACCGGAAACGAGTCACTCGCGGCAGAAACGCGCTGAGGGCCTCTGCGGGGGTGCGGCCAAGAGATGTTATGGTAAATTAGTACTTGAGGGCGCATCTTGCAGGTTTGCTAAAATGTCGATGAGTGGTTCTATACCATAGACATTGCTTAACCCCTTATCACCGCTCGACTTCGACCTTATCTTTCTTGTTATTATCTTTTTTTTCAATAGCTTATTTATTGTTCTTTGTACTGTTCTTGGATGTTGGTTAATTCTGTCTGCAAGGGTTGATATAGCTGGAAATGCTGGCATATCACCGTAGTGGATGAACGAAATCAGATGTATAAGTAGAAGCAGCTCAGTATTATCCAAGCCTAATTTTTTTTGATTATATAACAAGGAGTTAGGTATTGTCGTCCATCCGTAGTTTTCTAAGGCCGTAAAACCCCAGCGCCCCGCTAAAATCATTGGTATGCTTTCACGGCGAATTTTTTTATCGTTTGATATCATATAGATAAGTGTTTATTTAATTTTTTTTTGAGAAAAAGTCATCGTCACTACTAGATACTAATAAGTAATTATACTTATTAGTATCTAGTAGTGACCCTTTTTAGGGTGGCGTGTACGCCACCCTTATAATGTAGGTGGGTTGGCCTATAAAATACAACCATAGTTTACACATTGTTTATCCATCTGCTTTGGAGGTATTATGACTACGGCTATCGGTAAGTGGGGTAATGGTGCGGGTTTGCGCATTCCTCAGCCGTTCATGAAGCAGCTTGGGCTTAGTATTGGTGATGAGGTTAAATTCCACGTCACGGAGAAAAAATTAGTAATAACTAAGTCTGGCCCAACGCTCGAGGAACTGCTGGGACAGTGCAATCCGGAAAATCGCCATCAGGAATATTTTTGCGAGTCTCAGGGTAAGGAGATGCTGTGACACAATATTGTCCGGCTAGAGGTGATGTGATTTTGTTGGATTTCAATCCTCAATCGGGTCATGAGCAGGCAGGTAAAAGGCCTGCTCTTGTCATTTCTGATGACATGTTTAATCAGGTGACTGGCTTTGCAGTCGTTTGCCCAATCACTAATCAGTCAAAAAATTATCCATTCGAGGTGCCTGTAGTTGGTGCTAAAAAAACTACAGGTGTCATTTTGGCAGATCAGTTCAAGTCTTTGGACTGGAAATCAAGACAAGCGCATACCGTTGATGCTGTCTCGGCTGCTACTGTTGAGAGCGTAGTTTCTCTTGTTTCAAAGATAATCAAAGCTTAAAAAAAAGGCCGGCTAGATGCCGGCCTTTCTAAAGTGATCTGCTGGTAACAGAACACTTTAAGGTAACTGCTCTACAAGGGAACAGTCACCCGAACTTGTGATGTTAGTTTAGCGTTTTATCGCTATGCGCATCAAGATATTCGCTTGCGATTATTTTATCGCCTCCCTTGTAGAGTTTTTACCGTTGGCTACTGCCAATGGCGATTCGTCGTGTCTTCAGAGATTGGATTCAAGAGAGTAGTTGCTCTGAAGGCGTGGTAGTCGGGTTGAACGGGGAGTTCGTGCATACAGCCCAGCTTGGAGCGAACCACCTAAAAGGAGCCCAGTTGCACGGGAAGGAATGAGAAAACGCCACCTTACGGCGGTCTGCAACGGGTAAACCTCACGGTGGGAACAGGAGAGCGCACGAGGGAGCGACTCATCGGAAACGGTGGGGATCTTTAAGTCCTGTCGGGTTTCGCCACTTCTGATTTGAGCACCGGAAATCACCTGGTTTCTGTGAAGCTTGTCAGGAGGGCGAAGCCTTTGGAAAACCGGCAATCCCCCAGACTTTCTACATGGCTTTCTGTATGAGCTAGTAACGCTCGCCGCAGAGTCATGACCGAACGAAGTGAGCGAATGACCGAGGAAGCGTAATGTCTGTAATGCTGAACAGGACTTGTATCGCTCGGTACGCCTGTTTCCTCCCTGATTACACACTCTGCTGCCACGGTTTCCTGTCGTTTTCCACTTTTGCCTGCACAGCTATACACCGGCAACATCCGGGCAGGACATGTAAAGTTAGCTAACTTTACGCCTGCCTTATTCGCATGACTGCTCAAAGGAAAATCCATGACTGATGATCGGATACTGCAACTTCGCCTCATCGGTTTCCGCAAGGCTGAGACTTCTCTGAGACTTGAAGGGATGGACCCGTCAGGAAAGTCGCTTTATGAGTCCGTCAAGGCGCGGATTCTTTCCGGTGAGCTGACCTTCGACGAAGGTCGTGCTGAGATACGGGCGCACTACCAGAAGCGTGAGAAAAGTAACTGACGTGGACAGGAAATGTTTTGTGGTCACCGCCGCTGCGTCGGCGCCACAAAACAGCGGGACAAGATGTGTTTTTGGAGTACCGCCGACACCCTTTTGTTGC
>NZ_AP021981.1 GCF_014168815.1 Klebsiella sp. WP3-W18-ESBL-02 | reverse complement strand
TATAAAGTTTCTGTTACTTTTTATTTATATTTTTAAGTAAGAAGAACGGCGAGTAATGTCGTCAATATAAATAATAAAATATGAGGCTACGCATGAATAAAAAAGAAAAAGTAGCCAAGCGTATGAGAATAATAAAAATAACGATTGTTATTATTTCTATGTATCCTTGGTCTGTTTGTTGGTGAAAGTAAAAAGCAGCTTTTAGCTGCTTTTTTATTTTGGATGCATCCGTTTTCCATTAGTTACACAGGGTAGGCATGCTGCGGATGCTTGATAGGTAGTCCTTGGTTGAGTTCTGTGAGTCTTATCAAGACGAAATCTCTTTTATTTCTGGGGACTCTGCTTTTTTTCTTTCAATGACAGTTGTGAAAGCAACTCTATCGCCATTAAATACAAAGTTTGGGTTAATAAAATAGCGACCTTTCCGAAGTGTTTTTGCAACAATCTGGGCTTTTTCTAATTCGTTTATCCCCCGTTTAAAAGTAGGGTGGCTTAGTCGCAGTGGGGGTTCTGAGTCCTTATGTAATTCATAAAACTCATCTAAGGCATATGAATCTAAATCGACCTCATCTTTTGAGAGAGCTTTGTTTTGAACAACCCATAATAAAACCCCGAATGCTTTTATACCTGCTGATGACAACTGGAAAGTTAAAGCAATATTGGCTGTGAAAAGCTTTACGAACTGCTCTGAATCAACCTTTCGATATGTAGTTACGTGCGTTCCGTGTACCTCACCTGTCGATTGGTTAACCAAGATATTGTTGTCTTTTCCCAGCTTAGAGATCTGCACTTTCTGTCCCTTTACTGGAACAATCATATCATCCAAAAATGGGTTAGTTTTGTATCTTACTAAGCTCATTATCTACCCCTAAATTGATACCATCAATTCGATTTTAGATAGCCGTAAGCTCAAAATCAACAACTATTTTGAGCTTACAAAGTACGTAGATTGAGCCTTGAAGGTACTGATTTTGAAAATACGATCCTTGCTACATGCGGGTTTGCGAGTAGTCCCTTCTTAGTTCTTATCTATCGCTAAGAACTAAGAAGAAAAAACAGAGGTCCTGAGCGAAAGTGCCTGAGGTAGTTTCCGTGATATTCCGCTTCCTCAATCGGACAGACTCGCGGCGTTGCCGCTCCCTAATCCGATCTTGCGGCGAGCGGTCCTTGCTCTCTCAAAACCAATTCCATTAGCTGGATCGTCAATGATTAAATCGCGGGGTCCCGCCGCAAGCGGTGGGTTCCGATTTAACCATTGATGACTCACCGTAAAACAAATGCTTATCAGGGGTGGATGGTTTCACGCAGTGAGGCCATCCACCTGCCAGACGCTTTTTCTGCCAAACCCCAAGAAGATTTTTTATCGGACACCAGGTAAAAAACGACTTTGCCCTTGACCTCGATGTTGTCGTGATCCCTGACAACCCACACGAATACAAAAAGTTCGCCATACCTCAAAGTCGTGATGCGACCCTGTTCGGGCGTCTGCAGGAAGGTTTGTTTTGTATGGCCTGCGATACAACGGCTACCGTTTCGGGCCAAAGCACAGACCGATTATCTTCTTGTCATAGCCGGATGTTGTGAAGCGACGGCCGGTACAAAAACCAATACGGAGAAAGACTAAATGAGATACACACATGTTTTGGAAATTGTCTGGCAATTGTTCAATTTCAGCATCGAGCTGCTGAGATTTATCAACGACACTTTACCGCTGTTGTTCCCTGGCGGTTGATGTTGTTTTTCCTGTCTGGCGTGAGCCAGACCGAACGATTTTGCGAAGCAAAGTCTAGTGAGTACACTATCAATAGATAGTGGCCCGCCGGAGGCATCGCAATGCGATCCCCCGTCTGGCCGGATGGACGCCGGAACGAGGGGGGGAAGCATGGCGAACTACGCGATAATGCGCTGTAAAAAGCTGACGGGAATGGGCAGTGTGGCCAGCGCTTTGCAGCACTGCTACAGGGAGCGTGAGACGCCGAATGCTAACGCTGAACGGACACCAGAAAACTACTGCTCTGTATCCGAATCAACGGATCAGGCAATGGGGCGTGTCCGGGAGCTGCTGCCTGAAAAACGCCGTAAAGATGCTGTACTGGCCGTTGAATACGTTATGACTGCAAGCCCTGAGTGGTGGAAAGAAGCGACACCGCGGCAACAGGCGGAGTTTTTTGCCCGCTCTGAGCAATGGCTGGAGAAGAAATACGGGAAGGATCGTGTTGTGGCGGCGGTGGTTCACCGGGACGAGGCCACCCCGCACTTGTCAGCGTTCGTGGTGCCATTGACGCAGGATGGACGGCTGTCCGCGAAAGAGTTTATTGGCGGGCGGTCAAAGATGCGTGAAGATCAGAGCACCTACGCTGAATCAGTAAAAAAACTGGGTCTTGAGCGCGGCATCGAGGGAAGCCGTGCCACGCATCAGACAGTTCAGCACTACTACGAATCGATAAACCGTGGCACCCGTAGCCAGGTATCGATCTCGCCGGAGGCGCTGGAGCCGCGTGTATTGCGGAAGGGCATTTTCACCAAAGACGTGGAAGATCAGGCAGCCATAGCCAAACGTCTAAGCCACGCAGTGAACGATGGCTTTGCAGGAACCATCGCTATGGCCTCTCAGAGCGCTCAGAATGCAAAAAGAGCGCGGGAGCTACAGAAGACTATGGATTCGCAGCAAAAACGCCTACAGAGCGTTACAGAGCCTTTTAAGGGACTTTCCCGGGAGCAGATGACCCATATTCTGACGATGGCGCAGACGTTCCAGCAACAGAATCACGATCGTGAAAAACAGCGCCAGCTTGAACGGGAGCAGGAACGCCAGCAACGTCAGAAAACTGACAGAGGTATTAGCCGATGAGCGAAAAACAGCGACGTGAAGGTTTTCGCAAAGCGGAAGCCTCATTAAGGCTCGAAGGGCTGGATCCCAGCGGAACGCCTCACTATGAGTTAGTTAAAGCGCGCATTATTTCGGGTGAAATCAGCTATGAACAGGGACGAAAGGAGATTTTTGATTATTACGTTCAGAAAGCTCGCTCCAAAGAATAAGAACTCATATTAAGACACAATATTTATATTTATTTAAAAGCGTGAAAATATATTTTCCATTTTATATAAAATATATTTGCTTTTTATGTTTATTATAATA
>NZ_AP021980.1 GCF_014168815.1 Klebsiella sp. WP3-W18-ESBL-02 | reverse complement strand
GCCATGAACCGCAAAAGAGCACCTCTTACCACGTAAAAACGCCGATAAATGCCCCCCGTAAGTTCTTACGGTATGCATAGTTATGCACGGAAATGAACTGACACTCTGTTCAATGGATTTTCATGCTGTAAGCAGTATTTTAGTCTTCTATGCCCCCTCGAAACACACCTGTTCTTGTGTAGATCTTTTCGACCCAAGATGGTCTTTTATCCGAGTTCATGCAGCCGTACAGGAACACACCTGTTTTGGGTTTATAGCTCCCCCCCTCCTGTGGCTGGTTATCTACAAATGAATAATCAATCTTTTCACCTTTGACTGAAGCACGCCCCCCAACATGAACTAAAGACCAGTGCTCATGCATCACATGGCTTTCAATCAATCCAAATGAAGAAAAACCCCATGAATCAAAAAAGACCTTGAGTCCGTCAGACGCACCAACAGGAGTAATGATTGCAAATTCAACCTGCTCACCAGTACCTTCAAGGTAAGAAGGTTTCTCGACGTTAATTACAGATGCCCCCTTCACCTGATAACCTTTACAGGTAAGATATAAGTCCCTCCCGGCTGACGGTTTTGTATATGTAACGTTGTCGTTATTCTCCGCAGCAGCGACTGTAAATGACATAGCCAAAACCACCGAGACTGAGCAAGCCCAGAAACATTTCATAACGCATCCCTTTTCATTGATTAACTACATTCCAAGCTCAAAACCTTTCTGCCGCTGCGATCGTTCCAGCTCCAGCGCTTTCTGGTGCTGCGCCGCGCGCTCCTGCTCCCGGTGCGCCTCGATGCCATTCAGCCTTGCGACAACCGGCGCAGCTGATCGCTCAAACTCTGCACCTGCCTGCTCAAGCCCGTGACGCGCTCGCTCAGCGCCGCGTTCTCCCGTTGCATAAGCCCAGACATCGTCCGCCATTCCGCGAAGGCGTTCTCCCACTCGTCCAGCCTTTTCGAGTAGTCCTGCTGTAGCTGCTCTAATGCGCTCAGCAACTGTTTTTCCAGTTCCGTCATGTGCTATTTCCCCGCCAGTATCATCCAGCTCGAATCCTCTCCGAATCTTCCCGCTTCCGGGTTCACCCTCACGCAGCGGCGTCTCTCCTCCCCGCAGGTCGTGAGCTGGACGCCGTTGTTCTTCTCTGAAAGCATGGCCTGCGTGCTCTTCTGTTCCTGGATGGTCGTGTAGTTGTCGAGTATCTGTTGCCCCTGCCACCACAGAATGCCCGCGCTCGAGGCGATCAGTAGCGCGGAGACCAGGACTATGGTCAGCCACGTCTGGCTGATCATACGCAGCATCCCTTTCGTGCGTTGGCTCATGGCTGAGGACAGCTTCCGGTCGTGGTCGAGGATGGCGGCGCTGATTCTCTTCTCGCTTTCGCTCAGTTCCGCTCTGACAGACTTCTCGTGCTCGCTGAATGCGGCTTTCAGCATCTCGCCGGTAGTCTGCTGCTGCGCTTTCGATTTCTGCTCTAAGTCCTTCGCCAGCGTTAAAAGACTGTTCATAGATGGCTCCCTTCAGTCGGATGTTTCGCCCCCCGTCAGGGTCGGCAATGCTGATGCTGCTTTTCGTGGTGCGCACCACCTCAAAACCCGCACTTTCCAGCGCCTCAGTGACGTCCTGACGGGTTTTCAGCTCCCCGGATGAGGCAAGGGAAAGTAGGCCGCGCGTAATCGCCTGGGCGGCTTCCTGCTTCGCTTCCGGCAGCGCGGACGGTGTAACCAGCGCCCGCCGGTTTTCCGGCGCGTTCGGGTCGTGCAGCCCCAGTCTGCCGTTCACTATGGTCTGCCAGGCATCAATGCGCGGACGGTCGGCGCGGTCGTAATACGGCTGGAGACGTCTGCCGGTCAGCAGCTCCGTGTTCGGGATCAGGAAGTTCAGCTCCAGCCGCCCTTTGTCCCGGTGCTCAACCCACAGTACGCTGTACTGGTCTTTATCGAGTCCGGGCATCAGAACCCGCTCAAAGCTCGCCATCAGCTTTTCACGCTGGCCGGGCGGCAAATCCTGTTCGGCAAAAGACAGCACGCCGGAGGTGTATTTCTTGGCGTAAGGCGAGGCGTCAATAAGCTCCCGCACTTCCTCCGGCTTACCCTGCAGAACGCTGGCGCCGTCGCGCTGCCGGTCTTTCCCCAGCAGATAATCCACCGGACCGCCGCCACCGCCGCGGCCTCTGGGATGAAACTTAACGATCATCGTCTGCCCCCTTTTCCAGCACGGCGTGCCGCAGCCGCTCGAGTCCGGCATCAATGGCCATCAGCACGGCGACAACCTGCACGCGATCGTGCCCAGTACCGCCACCGGCGTTAACCTGCCGGGCAATCTGGTTGAGGTTGTTACCCATGCCGGCAAGCTGACGAAGCAGCGCCGGCGAGATGGATGGAAGTTTGCCAGCACGCGAGGGCTTTTCGTCCAGGCATATCTGGCGCATCCAGGCCGCGAGTTGTTTACCCTCACAGCGCTCCAGAAGTCGGCGGTGCTCGTCTTCTGTCACCCACATAGTGAGCATTTTGTTGCGCTTTTCTGCCAAACCATCCTCCGGATAACACCGGTTCGGGCGGGAAATTTTTTCCTGTCCGGAGCGGTGTTGGGCAAGCCCGCAGGGCGCGGCAGTACTTTTCAGCGGGTTTCGGGGCGCAGCCCTGAACCAGTCACGTAGCGCTAGCGGAGTGTATACTGGCTTAATATGATAGATCGGAGTGGGGGTTCAGGAAAGTGCTTCATACGGCAAGGGGGAAATGCGGCTGCGGGGCGTAAGTGCAAAATGCCTGTATTGATAAAATGACGCCTCCTCGCTCACTCGGTCGCTATGCTCCTGCCGTGAGACTGCGGCGGGCGTTACCAGCTCAGAAGTAAAGGAGTTGGCTAGTAGCAATCAAATCAAGAAAGGAAGCGGCGTTGCCGTTTTTCCATAGGCTCCGCCCCCCTGACAAGCATCACGAAATCTGACGCTCAAATCAGTGGCGGCGAAACCCGACAGGACTATAAAGATCCCAGGCGTTTCCCCCTGGTAGCTCCCTCGTGCGCTCTCCTGTTCCTGCCTTTCGGTTTGCCGGTGTCATTCCGCTGTTATGGCCGCGTTTGTCTCATTCCACGCCTGACACTCAGTTCCGGGTAGGCAGTTCGCTCCAAGCTGGACTGTATGCACGAACCCCCCGTTCAGTCCGACCGCTGCGTCTTGTCCGGTAACTATCGTCTTGAGTCCAACCCGGAAAGACACGACTAATCGCCATTGGCAACGGCCATTGGTAAACAGGGTGTGCGAGAGATGTATCGAGAGTTCTTGAAGTGGTGGCCTTACTACGGCTACACTGGAAGGACAGATTTGGTGACATGTCTCGCACAAGACTGTTACCACGGTTAGAAAATCTGCCAGGATTAACTAACCTTCGAAAAACCACCTGCCAGGGTGGTTTTTTCGTTTACAGAGCATGAGATTACGCGCTGAAGCCAATGAACTCAATATAATTTTAATGAGACTGAAATGCTTGCATCAATCCTCATGTCATATATAATTTAATCAGAAACGTTAGTTTCTAGTCGAACTTGGGGGCAACTTCAAGGCGACGTTTCCTGAAGCCGCCTATGCGGCTTTAGTTGTTTATGGAGAATAGAATGCACATCATGTACATAGATGAGGCTGGATGCCCGGGTGCACTACCCAGTCCAACAAGCCCCGTCCAACCAATCTTTTTAATATCCGCACTAATCATTGACTCATCAAACCTTTATAAAATAACCAAAGAAATTCTCAACCTAAAAAGGAATATTTACAAGCCAACGCTTAAGTTTGAAGAAAGGCTAAAGATATCAAAGGATGAATTAAAGGGCAGTGATTTAAAAAAAGACCTGAGATACTCAGGAGGCAAATACAAATACAAACAAGCAAAAAGAAGGGCAAAAAGATTTATTGATGAACTTTTAAAGATCCTAGAAAAATATAATGTAAGGATTTTGTCTCGCATATATATAAAACCGCCAGGTGGCATTTTCGATGGCCTATCCGTCTATACATCAGCCGTTCAGTGCTTATACGCTGACTTTAATAATTTTCTATCTGAAAAAGACAGCCAGGGCTTTGTCATAGCTGACAACAGAACCCTGCCGCTTAACGAGGCTCTTTCACACTCTTTGTTCACAGAGAAGAATAAACTATCCGGGGATAAATATCCATTAGTCTGTGAGATGCCTACATTCGGTCAAAGCCACAACCACATAATGCTTCAGATGACAGATATAGTTTCTTCAGCATTGGTTATGCCAATTTCATCTCATAGTTACTGCACAGGTCATGTTTTCAGTGATCATGTTAATGCAGATAACCTAACAATAAAAAACGACTACGCAAATAAAATTAAAAGTCTTTTTTATAGATATATGAAAGATGGAAGAATGAAAGGCGGGCTAACAGTGAATGACAAAATAATGAAAAAAAGCTCATCCCACTTCTTTAAATAGAATAAGAGCACGCCTAAACTCCAATAGGTGTGCTCTTATAAAATATTTACCATAACATCTCTTGTTCGCACCGCCGCAGACAGCCTCAGCACCGTTCTGC
>NZ_AP021979.1 GCF_014168815.1 Klebsiella sp. WP3-W18-ESBL-02 | reverse complement strand
AGAATGCGCGGTTTAGCGGAGAGTTTGCTGCCGGTTTTACCGGGCTGACGCCGCATTTGTTCCGAACCCGTCCGGGGCGGTGCTGATAAGGGATGTTATGGTAAATGCGGCATTTTTTATTATATGGAGTGTATTTTTATGAGAATTAAAAAGCCTCACCTTCGTCCGATAGTCATAACCTTGTCCGTTGGTGGGATTTTGTTAACTTCTATTTTTCTGATTGCCGTTATTATGGTTTTTCAGCGCGAAAATATAGAAAAAGATTTGCTTGATGCTAATTCATCGTACGCTATGAAAATGTCAGATGTAATGAGTGGTTATATTGAAATGGCTCAAGGTGAATTAGCATATGGAGCAAAAAAAATAAAATCAACTAATGATATTGACTCACTTAAAGATGAGGCGGATAGGTTAAGATTGCAGTCTGGTATGTTTAATTCAGTTTTTGTTGTTAGTAATGATGCTGTTGTTCTGGCGACTTCGCCAGAATCTCTTGATTTAGTTGGTACCCGCTTGAATTCAAGTGCCAGCAAATTGGCGATTGAGGAAAAGAAACCATTCATATCTTCACCGTTCAAATCAGTTACTGGGAATTTGATTATTTTGTTGTCACATCCTATTTATGATAAGAATGGCAATTACATAGGGCATGTCGGTGGGTCTATATATCTAAAAAAACATAGTTTATTTAGCGATGTTTTGAGCAGGCATTTTTTCAAGAGCGACACTGAAATTAGCATTGTTAGTGATGATGGAACTGTGATCTTTAATAACGATAACAGTGCTGTTGGTCGGCCCATGGTTATGTCTGATGATTTGAAATCAAAGTTAACGGAGTCTGATAGAGGTGAGGGGGAATTTTTTTTTTCGGGGAATAGATATCTTCTGGGTTATGCTCATATGAAAAATACTGCTTGGAATGTGTTGGTTTATAGCCATGCTGACAGCGCGACTACTATTCTTATTACTTATGCTAAAAGTGTACTTGTTCTGCTAATTGTAATAATTATTACATTTTCACTTCTTTCATATTTCATTGCCTCCCGTATTTCACTTCCTTTAGAAAAGCTTGCTATATCTACCAATGCTAAAGATATAGGGGCTTCGTTAGTTTATATTAAAGCTATCAATGCTTGGTATGCCGAAGCTGATCGACTTAAAAAGGCACTTTTTACGCATGTTAAGGTAATGATGGAAAGGGTTGATTCTTTAAATGAGGTGGCGCTTAAAGATCCCCTTACCGGCGTGAACAATAGATTGGGGTTTTCAACTAAAATACAGAATAACAAGTATGGGGCAGGAGCTTCAGTTATTGCTATTGATGTTGATTTTTTTAAAAAAATAAATGATAGTTTCGGGCATGGGGTCGGAGATGAGGTGCTTGTTTCTTTGGCTCAGATTATTAAGTCTTGTTGCCGTAGTGAAGATATTATTTGTCGGTTTGGTGGAGAAGAGTTTGTTGTTTTTCTGCCGAATACATCTGTGGTAACAGCGGAGTGTGTTGCGGAGCGTATTAGGAGTGTTATTGAACGTACTGTTTTCCCTAATAACTTGCGTGTCACCGTATCTGCTGGTGTGGCAACACAAGATGATCCTCTTGGTGGGATCGATTTTTTGCTGAAAAATGCTGACGATGCTCTTTATCAAGCTAAGAGAGAGGGGCGTAATAAAGTGATTGTATATAGCGCTATTTGAGTTTTTTTGATGACGCTTTACGCGCTAGTGTGCCGTTTTTTTTTGTGGGGAGGGGGGTTCAAGAAGCGGATCCTCTTGTTATCCCTTCGATGTCGTCGTAATCTCATGCCCTGCAAACAAAAAAACCACCGCTACCAACGGTGGTTCGTTTGCCGGAATCAAGAGCTACCAACTCTTTCTTCCGAAGGTAACTGGCTTTCACGGAGCGCAGGTACCAAAACTGTCCTTCCAGTGTAGCCGCAGTCAGGCCACCACTTCAAGAACTCTGTAGAACACTCTACTACTCCGCTCCGTGAATCCTCTTACTAATGGCTACCGCCACTGGCGATTTTTCGTGTCTGTTCCGGGTTGGACTCAAGATGATAGTTACCGGGACAACGTGGTAGTCGGGCTGAACGGGGGGTTCGTGCATACAGTCCAGCTTGGAGCGAACTGCCTTCCCGGAACCGAGTGTCAGGCGTGGAATGAGATAAACGCGGCCATAACAGCGGATTGACACCGGTAAACCGAAAGGCAGGAACAGGAGAGCGCACGAGGGAGCCACCAGGGGGAAACGCCTGGTATCTTTATAGTCCTGTCGGGTTTCGCCACCACTGATTTGAGCGTCAGATTTCGTGATGCTTGTCAGGGGGGCGGAGCCTATGGAAAAACGGCTTCGCCGTGGCCTTATCGCTTCCCTGTTAAGCTTCTTCCTGGCATCTCCCAGGAAATTTCCGCCCCGCCTGTAAGCCGGTACCGCTCGCCGCAGCCGAACGACCGAGCGCAG
Source organism: Klebsiella sp. WP3-W18-ESBL-02 (assembly GCF_014168815.1). Taxonomy (NCBI): domain Bacteria; kingdom Pseudomonadati; phylum Pseudomonadota; class Gammaproteobacteria; order Enterobacterales; family Enterobacteriaceae; genus Klebsiella; species Klebsiella sp. WP3-W18-ESBL-02. The sequence goes on along the minus strand of NZ_AP021979.1, from coordinate 2,206 downwards.
CGAGTCAGTGAGCGAGGAAGCGGAATATATCTTGTATCACATATTCTGCTGACGCTCCGCTGCTGCATTTTTCTCCTGCCACATGAAGCATTTCACTGACACTCGCATCCGTGCCAACATAGTAAGCCAGTATACACTCCGCTAGCGCTACGTGACTGGTTCAGGGCTGCGCCCCGAAACCCGCCAAAAGCCTGACGCGCCTGCGGCTTGTCCAACCCCGCGCCGACCGGGAAAGGCTTTCCCGCCCGTCCCGGCGTTATCAGGAGGCCGGTTTGTCAGAGAAACGGAACAAGATGCTCACCATGTGGGTGACGGAGGACGAGCACCGGCGGCTGCTTGAGCGCTGCGACGGCAGGCAGCTGGCAGCGTGGATGCGGCAGACCTGCCTGGACGAAAAGCCGGCACGTTCCGGAAAGCTTCCCTCAATCTCGCCGGCGCTGCTGCGCCAGCTTGCCGGCATGGGCAATAACCTGAACCAGATAGCCCGCCGTGTTAACGCCGGCGGCGGTACCGGCCATGACAGGGTGCAGATTGTTGCGGCGCTGATGGCCATCGATGCCGGACTTGAGCGGCTGCGGCACGCCGTTCTTGAGAAAGGAACGGACGATGATCGTTAAATTTCATCCACGCGGTCGCGGCGGTGGCGCCGGGCCGGTGGACTATCTGCTGGGTAAAGACCGGCAGCGTGAAGGCGCCACCGTCCTGCAGGGGAAGCCGGAAGAAGTCCGGGAGCTGATTGACGCGTCGCCTTACGTTAAGAAATACACCTCCGGGGTACTGTCGTTTGCGGAAGCGGATTTACCCTCCGGCCAGCGGGAAAAGCTGATGGCAAGCTTTGAGCGGGTTCTGATGCCCGGACTTGATAAAGACCAGTACAGCATCCTGTGGGTGGAGCATCGTGACAAGGGGCGGCTTGAGCTGAATTTTCTGATCCCGAACACGGAGCTGCTGACCGGCAGACGGCTCCAGCCGTATTACGATCGCGCCGACCGTCCACGCATCGATGCCTGGCAGACCATCGTGAACGGCAGACTGGGGCTGCACGACCCGAACGCACCGGAGAACCGGCGGGCACTGGTCACACCGTCTGCACTGCCTAAAGCGAAGCAGGAGGCTGCAGAAGCGATTACACGCGGTCTGCTTGCTCTTGCCTCGTCCGGGGAGCTGAAAACCCGTCAGGATGTCACTGAGGCGCTGGAAAGCGCAGGTTTTGAGGTGGTCCGCACCACAAAAAGCAGTATCAGCATTGCCGACCCGGACGGGGGGCGAAACATCCGACTGAAGGGAGCCATTTATGAACAGTCTTTTAACGCTGGCGAAGGACTTAGAGCAGAAATCGAAAGCGCAGCAGCAGAGTACCGGCGAGATGCTGAAAGCCGCATTCAGCGAGCACGAGAAATCTGTAAAAGCGGAACTGAACGAAAGCGCGAAGAGAATCAGCGCCGCCATCCTCGACCACGACCGGAAACTGTCCTCAGCCATGAGCCAGCGCACGAAAGGCATGGTGCGCATGGTCAGCCAGACGTGGCTGACCATCGTCCTGGTCTCCGCGCTGCTGATCGCCTCGAGCGCGGGCATTCTGTGGTGGCAGGGGCAGCAGATACTCGACAACTACACGACCATCCGGGAGCAGAAGAGCACGCAGGCCATGCTGTCAGAGAGGAACAGCGGCGTGCAGCTCTCGACCTGCGGCGAGCAGAGACGCCGCTGCGTGAAGGTGAACCCGGAAGCGGGACGGTTCGGAGAGGATTCGAGCTGGATGATACTGGCGGGGAAATAGCACATGACGGAGCTGGAAAAACAGTTGCTGAGCGCATTAGAGCAGCTACAGCAGGACTACTCGAAAAGGCTGGACGAGTGGGAGAGCGCCTTCGCGGAATGGCGGACGATGTCTGGTCTTATGCAACGGGAGAACGCAGCGCTGAGCGAGCGCGTCACGGGCTTGAGCAGGCAGGTGCAGAGTTTGAGCGAGCAGCTGCGCCGGTTGTCGAGCGACTGAATGCCGTCGAGCTGCACCGGGAGCAGGAGCGCGTGGTGCAGCATCAGAAAGCGCTGGAGCTGGAGCGATCTCAGCGACAGCGGACGTATAACAGCCCTTCACTGTGATAACCTGATAAAACGGGGCTTTCGGTGGACATCTGCGCTGAAAGCCGGAGCCATTCACCCGACTGCATAGCCATGCAGCCGGGTGAAATTTATCTGGCGC
>NZ_AP021978.1 GCF_014168815.1 Klebsiella sp. WP3-W18-ESBL-02 | reverse complement strand
CTTCAGCCATGCCGGCATGATGTCCGGCTCCGGATTTCACGCGTAAAAAACCCGCCATCTTTAGCGGGCTGAACAACAAGAAAATGTTCATATTTACGGCAAATCCGCCGGCTCCAGCAGAGAAGCTGGCGTCTATCAATCTTGGAAGAACCAGCGCAGCTCCGCATGCATTAACAGGCATCAGAAGGCAAAAAAATGGCTCACATCCGGGAGCCGGAAAACACTCAACTGCCTGGATCGCAGCACATCCTTTGTGAAGGATAATTTAAGTATCGGCCGGATTGCCGCGGGCATAAGCCCGGCCGGCATAATTTTTTCCGTATCCGCCAGACCTCGGCTTTTAACATAACACCCCTTGCCCGCACCGCAGAAACGGGGTTGGCTGCGTTTCCGGTGCCAGACGCGAGAAAGTGGCGACAGACATGACGAAAAAACACCCAAAACGCAGCCGCTGGATATTACACTGATGCATAGTCATGCAGCCAGATGCATGCAGCGTAAAGTCACACTAAAATCAGCGCGAACGCCTTAAAAACCGGCAAATGCCTCTCCGGCAACTCACACAGCTCCATCACCAGGTAAAAACAGTTCAGCAGGGCTTCAATAACGTTGAGAATTTTCATCACTTCCTCCGGGATAAGTCACTACCATTCCGGTAGTCAGCCTATTTAGCAGGAACGCGATGAGCCCTTCTTCGTGCGGGCTGTCACCTCATCTTCGGACCATCGAAACTCTTCTGCTTCTGTCGGAGCGTCAGCTCCAGCTCGTTCTGACGCTGATACTCCAGTGCAGCCTTCTCCTCGATGGCATTCAGTTCCCGGACAAGCGGCGCAGCTGCTCGCTTAAACTCAGCACCTGCGTGCTCAAGTCCGACACGCGCTCGTTCAGCACCGCGTTCTCCCGTTGCATAAGTCCACACATGCTCCGCCATTCCGCGAAGGCGCTCTCCCATTCGTCCAGCCTTTGCGAGTAGTCCTGCTGTAGCTGCTCTAATGCGCTCAGCAACTGCTTTTCCAGCTCTGTCATTTTCCGCTACTCCTGTTTCAGGCGGATCCAGGTCGTCCCGTCGTAGGGGATGGCTTCGGCTTGCATCCCCGGCGGCAGGATAAGGAACCTCCGGCCGTCGTTGCTCTCCTGATAGCGTACTCCCCACGTCCGGGCGGTCATTTTCGCCAGGGTATCTTCCTGCTGACGAAGATGTGTGTAATTGTCGGTTATCTGCCGTCCCTGCCACCACAGAATGCTCCCGCTCGTGGCGATCAGCAGCGCTGACACCATCAGGATGGTGAGCCATGTCCTCCCGGCCGTCAGCAACACGCTCCGCCGGTTTTTCTCCATCGCCTCGCTCATACTCTGCTCGTGGGCGCTGATGGCGTCGCTGATTCTCCTCGCGCTTGCGTTCAGTTCCGCTCTGACAGACTGCTCGTGCTCGCTGAATGCGGCTTTCAGCATCTCGCCGGTACTCTTCTGCTGCGCTTTCGATTGCTGCTCTAAGTCCTTCGCCAGCGTTAAAAGACTGCTCATAGATGGCTCCCTTCAGTCGGATGTTTCGCCCCCCGTCAGGGTCGGCAATGCTGATACTGCTTTTCGTTGTACGCACCACCTCAAAACCTGCACCTTCAAGAGCCTCAGTGACGTCCTGACGGCTTTTCAGCTCCCCGGACGAGGCTAAGCTCAGCAGTCCACGGGTGATGGCTTCTGCGGCTTCCTGCTTCGTTTTCGGCAGTCCGGCCGGCGTGACCAGCGCCCGGCGGTTTTCCGGCGCGTTCGGATCGTGCAGCCCCAGTCTGCCGTTCACGATGGTCTGCCAGGCATCGATACGCGGCCGGTCGGCGCGGTCGTAGTACGGCTGGAGCCGCCTGCCGGTCAGCAGCTCGGTATTGGGGATCAGAAAGTTCAGCTCCAGACGCCCCTTGTCCTCGTGCTCCACCCACAGAATGCTGTACTGATCTTTATCAAGTCCGGGCATCAGAACCCGCTCGAAGCTGGCCATCAGTTTTTCCCGCTGGCCGGGAGGCAGATCGGCCTCCGCAAACGACAGGACGCCGGAGGTGTATTTCTTCACGTAAGGCGACGCGTCGATCAGCTCCCGGACTTCTTCCGGCTTCCCCTGCAGGACGCTGGCGCCTTCACGCTGCCGGTCTTTACCCAGCAGATAGTCCACCGGCCCGGCGCCACCGCCGCGACCGCGTGGATGAAATTTAACGATCATCGTCCGTTCCTTTCTCAAGAACGGCGTGCCGCAGCCGCTCAAGCCCGGCATCGATGGCCATCAGCGCCGCCACAATCTGCACCCGGTCATGACCGGTACCGACGCCGGCGTTAACACGGCGGGCTATCTGGTTCAGGTTGTTGCCCATACCGGCAAGCTGGCGCAGCAGCGCCGGCGAGATCGAAGGAAGTTTTGCGGTACGAGCCGGCTTTTCGTCCAGGCAGGTCTGCCGCATCCACGCCGCCAGCTGCCTGCCGTCGCAGCGCTCAAGTAGCCGCCTGTGCTCATCCTCCGTCACCCACATGGTGAGCATCTTGTTCCGTTTCTCTGACAAAACAGTCTCCTGATAACCCCGGGACGGGCGGGAAAACCTTTCCCGGTCGGCGCGGGGTTGGACAAGCCGCAGGCGCGTCAGTGGCTGTTAGCGGGTTTCGGGGCGCAGCCCTGAACCAGTCACGTAGCGCTAGCGGAGTGTATACTGGCTTACTATGTTGGCACGGATGCGAATATCAGTGAAGTGCTTCATGTGGCAGGAGAAAAATGCAGCAGCGGAGCGTCAGCAGAATATGCGATACAGGATATATTCCGCTTCCTCGCTCACTGACTCGCTGCGCTCGGTCGTTCGGCTGCGGCGAGCGGTACCGGCTTACAGGCGGGGCGGAAATTTCCTGGGAGATGCCAGAAAGAAGCTTAACAGGGAAGCGATAAGGCCGCGGCGAAGCCGTTTTTCCATAGGCTCCGCCCCCCTGACAAGCATCACGAAATCTGACGCTCAAATCAGTGGTGGCGAAACCCGACAGGACTATAAAGATACCAGGCGTTTCCCCCTGGTGGCTCCCTCGTGCGCTCTCCTGTTCCTGCCTTTCGGTTTACCGGTGTCATTCCGCTGTTATGGCCGCGTTTGTCTCATTCCACGCCTGACACTCAGTTCCGGGAAGGCAGTTCGCTCCAAGCTGGACTGTATGCACGAACCCCCCGTTCAGTCCGACCGCTGCGCCTTATCCGGTAACTATCAACTTGAGTCCAATCCGGAAAAACACGACAAAGCGCCACTGGCAGCAGCCACTGGTAACAGGTTTAGAGGAGGAGAGTCTTGAAGTTTCGGGTGCGATAAGGCTACACTGAAAGGACAGTTTTGGTGACTGTGCTCCTCCAAGCCAGTTACCGCGGTTCAAAAGAGCGTCAATTCTTGCGAACCTTCGAAAAAGCCACCTTGCCGGGTGGTTTTTTCGTTTTCAGAGCAAGAGATTACGACGCAACGGAAAGGATCTCAAGAAGATCATCTGTGATGTTCGACAGATATGGGGATATGCACCATGGCCTATCCGGCCTTAACTGAAATGGCGACATCCTTAACCGCAGTCTCAACCCCTGCAGCATTCCTCTGAATGCTGGTCATAACTTCACCCGCTTCGCGCATGAGTGTAACCCCTTCCCGAGTGTTCATCAGGCTGTTTTCAATGCCACAGAGAACATCCTTGGCCAGTTGACTATTGCTGGCCACGACTTGCTCAATTTCTTCAGTCGCGCTACTGACGCTCGCCGCAAGATTACGCACTTCTGCGGCAACAACCGCAAAACTTCTTCCGGATGCGCCAGCCCTTGCTGCTTCAATCGCGGCATTCAGTGCAATAAGTCTTGTCTGCATGGCAAACTTCCGGATGGTTTCCACCATATCGTCAATACTTTCAGACTGATTGTTGAGCCGTGAGATATCGGTGGAGACAGCCCCCATCCCCTGCGCAATTCTGTCAATCATAAGGATGCTATTTTCAATAACATTGGCACCGTTCTGCGCACTTTCTCGGGTCTGCACGGCCATATCCCATGCATGCACAGCAGCCTCTTGCTCTCTCTGGTTTCGCAGGACATCAGCCGTAACATCTGTAGCGAATTTCACAATTTTATAAAGCTGCCCATCACTGTTAAAGACAGGGTTATAAGTTGCACGGAACCACAGAGGGTCTCCCTGACGGTTAAGGCGTGGAAACAGACCAGAAAAAAACTCACCTTGATTCAGACTCTCCCAGAAATGTCGGTATTCATCACTTTTGTAAAGCGTCTCGGCACAGAACAGACGATGATGCTTACCTATGATTTCATCCCGCTTATAGCCAGTGGCATTGACGAAATTTTCATTTGCTTCAAGCACGATCCCTTCAGGATTGAAGGTGATGATGGCCATAGAACGGTTTATGGCATTTACGACTGCTTCCTGCTCAAGAGCAGAATGCACGCGCTCAGAAATATCGGCAGCAATTTTAATGACTCTGATAACACGGCCGCGCCTGTCAGAAACGGGGATATAACTGGCTTCAAGCCATACGGAACGATTTCCCTTTGCCAGCCGCAGGTACTTGCCACTAAAGCTTTCTCCCCTGGCAAGGCGCTGCCAGAACTGGCTGTATTCCGGTGAACTTACCAGCGAGGGCGGGCAGAATATACGATGGTGGTGACCGATTATTTCATCAGCCCTGTACCCCATAGTGGAGAGAAAAAGCGGGCTGGCTTTATTTATCACCCCCTCCGGACTGAACTCAATGACAGGCTTATTCTGACAAATTGCGTCATACGAAATGGCTGATCGCTGGAGGTTCAGGGAGAACATATTTTTAAGTGAAAACATATGAATCAGATTGCCCGGATAATGTAAGTACTGCCATGGTTATCGGCTACTCCTTATGTAGCGTTATATATTACTGCGACAGGGCGGGAAAAAGCCCGCT
>NZ_AP021977.1 GCF_014168815.1 Klebsiella sp. WP3-W18-ESBL-02 | reverse complement strand
ACTTCTGAACCGTGGTAACAGGGTGTACAAGACCGCTGCCACCAAATTCGTCCTTCCAGTTTAGCCGTAGTTTGGCTCTGACTTCAAGAACTCTGTATCAGTAATCTCTTGTACACCCTCTTACCAGTGGCTGCTGCCAGTGGCGCTTTGTCGTGCCTTTCCGGGTTGGAATCAAGTTGAAAGTTACCGGAGGAGGCGCAGCGGTCGGACTGAACGGGGGGTTCGTGCATACAGTCCAGCTTGGAGCGAACTGCCTTCCCGGAACTGAGTGTCAGGCGTGGAATGAGATAAACGCGGCCATAACAGCGGAGTGACACCGGTAAACCGAAAGGCAGGAACAGGAGAGCGCACGAGGGAGCCACCAGGGGGAAACGCCTGGTATCTTTATAGTCCTGTCGGGTTTCGCCACCACTGATTTGAGCGTCAGATTTCGTGATGCTTGTCAGGGGGGCGGAGCCTATGGAAAAACGGCTTTGCCGCGGCCTTATCGCTTCCCCGTTAAGTTTCTTCCTGGTATCTACCAGGAAATTTCCGCCCCATTCGTAAGCCCGCACCGCTCGCCGCAGCCGAACGACCGAGCGCAGCGAGTCAGTGAGCGAGGAAGCGGTATATATTCTGTATCACATATTCTGCTGACGTACCGGTGCCGCCTTTTTTCTCCTGCCACATGAAGCACTTCACTGACACCCTCATCCGTGTCAACATATTAAGCCAGTATACACTCCGCTAGCGCTACGTGACTGGTTCAGGGCTGCGCCCCGAAACCCGCCAAAAGCCACTGACGCGCCTGCGGCTTGTCCAACCCCGCGCCGACCGGGAAAGGCTTTCCCGCCCGTCCCGGCGTTATCAGGAGGCCGGTTTGTCAGAGAAACGGAACAAGATGCTCACCATGTGGGTGACGGAGGGCGAGCACCGGCGGCTGCTTGAGCGCTGCGACGGCAGGCCGCTGGCGGCGTGGATGCGGCAGACCTGCCTGGACGAAAAGCCTGCGCGCACCGGAAAGCTCCCCTCACTCTCGCCGGCGCTGCTGCGCCAGCTTGCCGGTATGGGCAATAACCTGAACCAGATAGCCCGCCGTGTTAACGCCGGCGGCGGCACCGGCCATGACAGGGTACAGATTGTGGCGGCGCTGATGGCCATCGATGCCGGGCTTGAGCGGCTGCGGCACGCCGTTCTTGAGAAAGGAACGGACGATGATCGTTAAATTTCATCCACGCGGTCGCGGCGGTGGCGCCGGGCCGGTGGACTATCTGCTGGGTAAAGACCGGCAGCGTGAAGGCACCAGCGTCCTGCAGGGGAAGCCGGAAGAAGTCCGGGAGCTGATTGACGCGTCGCCTTACGTGAAGAAATACACCTCCGGCGTACTGTCGTTTGCGGAGGCCGATCTGCCTCCCGGCCAGCGGGAAAAACTGATGGCCAGCTTCGAGCGGGTTCTGATGCCCGGACTCGATAAAGATCAGTACAGCATTCTGTGGGTGGAGCACGCGGACAAGGGGCGTCTGGAGCTGAACTTTCTGATCCCCAATACCGAACTGCTGACCGGCAGGCGGCTCCAGCCGTACTACGACCGCGCCGACCGGCCGCGCATCGATGCCTGGCAGACCATCGTGAACGGCAGACTGGGGCTGCATGACCCGAACGCGCCGGAAAACCGCCGGGCGCTTGTCACGCCGTCCGGACTGCCGAAAACGAAGCAGGAGGCCACTGAAGCCATCACGCGCGGACTGCTGACCCTTGCTTCGTCCGGGGAGCTGAAAAACCGTCAGGACGTCACTGAGGCGCTGGAACGGTCAGGTTTTGAGGTGGTGCGCACCACGAAAAGCAGTATCAGCATTGCCGACCCGGACGGGGGGCGAAACATCCGACTGAAGGGAGCCATCTATGAGCAGTCTTTTAACGCTGGCGAAGGACTTAGAGCAGCAATCGAAAGCGCAGAAGCAGAGTACCGGCGAGATGCTGAAAGCCGCATTCAGCGAGCACGAGCAGTCTGTCAGAGCGGAACTGAGCGCAAGCGCGAGGAGAATCAGCGACGCCATCCTCGCCCACGAGCAGAGTATGAGCGAGGCGATGGAGAAAAACCGGCGGAGCGTACTGCGGACTGCCGGGCGGACATGGCTCACCATCCTGATGGTGTCAGCGCTGCTGATCGGCACGAGCGGGAGCATTCTGTGGTGGCAGGGGCAGCAGATAACCGACAATTACACGCATCTTCGTCAGCAGGAAGATACCCTGGCGAAAATGACCGCCCGGACGTGGGGAGTGCGCTATCAGGAGAGCAGCGACGGCCGGAGGTTTCTTATCCTGCCGCCGGGGATGCAAACCGAAGCCATCCCCTACGACGGGACGACATGGATCCGCCTGAAACAGGAGTAGCGGAAAATGACAGAGCTGGAAAAGCAGTTGCTGAGCGCATTAGAGCAGCTACAGCAGGACTACTCGCAAAGGCTGGACGAATGGGAGAGCGCCTTCGCGGAATGGCGGAGCATGTGTGGGCTTATGCAACGGGAGAACGCGGTGCTGAACGAGCGCGTGTCGGACTTGAGCACGCAGGTGCTGAGTTTAAGCGAGCAGCTGCGCCGCTTGTCCGGGAACTGAATGCCATCGAGCTTCGGCAGAGGGAGAATGAGTATCAGAAAACACTGGAGCTGGAGCGCCAGCCGCAGAAAACCTACCGCGGGCCGACACTTTAAACCATCCAGGCAGCTGACAACCCGCACGAAGAGGGGCTCTTATTTCTCCCGCTAAATAGGTTCGTGATCAAAAAGGTCACGACTTATTCAGGAGCGGGAAATGAAGCTGTTAAATCTTATTGAATCATTGCTTAACTGCCTGTATCTGGCGGCGGAGCTGTGGGACTGGCTGGAGAAGCATTTGTCGGTTTTTAAGGCATTGGCGCGGATTTTAGTGTGACTTTAACATCCATGCATCTGGCTGCATGACTATGCACCAGTGTAATATTCAGCGGCTGCGTTTCTGGTGTTTTTTCGTTATGTCTGTCGCCACTTTCTCGCGTCTGGCACCGGAAACGCAGCCAACCCCGTTTCAGCGGTGCGCCCAACGGATGTTATGGTAAATTAGGCGCATGATAACTCATTCCGTATATATTATTTTCTTTAGTAACGTATGGACAGGATATTGGTAAATGGATTCAGTAAAAAAAACGGGATTGATGAAGCTGAAATGCAGGTAATGCTGCCAACTTACTGATTTAGTGTATGATGGTGATTTTAAGGTGCTTGCGTGGCTTCCATTTCCATCAGATGTCCTTCCTGCTCCACTACTGAAGGCGTGGTGCGTAACGGCAAAAGCACCGCCGGACATCAGCGCTATCTCTGCTCTCACTGCCGTAAAACATGGCAACTACAGTTCACTTACACCGCCTCTCAGCCCGGTACGCACCAGAAAATCATTGATATGGCCATGAATGGCGTCGGATGTCGCGCCAGTGCACGCATTATGGGCGTTGGCCTCAACACGGTTTTACGTCACTTAAAAAACTCAGGCCGCAGTCGGTAACCTCGCGCATACAACCGGGCAGTGATGTGATTGTCTGCGCTGAAATGGACGAACAGTGGGGCTACGTCGGTGCTAAATCACGTCAGCGCTGGCTGTTTTACGCGTATGACAGGATACGGAGGACGGTTGTGGCGCACGTCTTCGGTGAACGCACTCTGGCCACACTGGAGCGTCTTATGAGCCTGCTGTCACCCTTTGACGTGGTGATATGGATGACGGATGGCTGGCCGCTGTATGAATCCCGCCTGAAGGGAAAGCTGCACGTAATCAGCAAGCGATATACGCAGCGAATTGAGCGGCATAACCTGAATCTGAGGCAGCACCTGGCACGGCTGGGACGGAAGTCGCTGTCGTTCTCAAAATCGGTGGAGCTGCATGACAAAGTCATCGGGCATTATCTGAACATAAAACACTATCAATAAGTTGGAGTCATTACCGCCATTTCAGTGATCAGCTCTTTCATACCCGGCTTACGTGCTTGATAAGTATAAGTGAGCTGAAATACACGGTGGCAGTCACGGCAGCGAAATCTGTCACGGCCTTTAGGGTTCTGACCATGGCGGTAAACCCGAGCTGACTGACAACGGGGACAATGAATATTAACGCTGGCTATGAGATAACCTCAAAAGCCCGTATTATACATCAGATTCAACTAATTAGAGGCATCACCCAGTGAGATTTGTCGGGAGGCCCGCTATTAGCGGGCTTTTCTGCATCAGGCGTGTAACGGATGTTGCTAGAATACGGTTATTAATCGTTACAGGCTAATAAAAAGACCTATTTGACTTATTTTTATAGTCAAGTACAGATCTTTTTATTATATGGTAAGAGGAGGAAAAGATAATAGCCATAATTAACGTTAGAGTCATAATTAAAGCTGGTTTATACTTTTTATTTACTATTTCATTATTGATTGAAATAAAGTTTCTTTCTCCGGAAGTGTTTGTTTTAGTTAATAATGCAATTTTTGCATATGTTTCAGTGCCATTTATATAGTTGCTATCCTGGTTGTTAACTATGCTTTTATAAGTTTTATAATCTTGGATGTACCAGTCATTAATAGCTTTATGGATAGCGTTTACTTCAGCGGTAACCGAGGGTTTGTAACGGTCATCACCAGCCCATGACAGGTTTATTTTTTTTCCTCTTTCATCTATATTTGATGTTATAGAATTGCTTTTGTTTTTTATTATTGATTGTATCATGTTCGCTTTGCAATAAAAGTCATCCCCACAGTTAATAATCATACCTGGCGAATTAGTGATCATATTTAATTCGTACTTTACACTTATTTTGTTTTTGTTTATTAACAAAAAAATAGATGACAAAATCAATGAGAAAATAACAAACAAAATAATACTCATTATTTTGTTTTTGAGAAAGAGAAATAACTCGATAACATCAATATCAGATGAATTTTTTTCCATTTTTATATACCAATAATATTTATTAAAGTATGGGTTAAATAAATAAATAAAATTAAAAAGGCTGTGATGAATATTTTTGCGGATTTAGTGTATTTCATTTTAAAAGCCAATCGAATAAAAAAACATTTTACCTACTATTTAGGTGTGAAAAAACTCCTAAAATCATTTTTTTTGTTTCTTTTTTGTTCGGTCATGTCTATGGAGGGAGTTGTTGTTAGCCTGTATCCTTTCAACATATTTTAAGATCTTCTTGAGATCCTTGCGTTACAGCCGTAATCTCTTGCTCTGAAAACGAAAAAACCACCTGGGGAGGTGGTTTTTCGAAGGTTCAGTAAGTTGGGGA
>NZ_AP021976.1 GCF_014168815.1 Klebsiella sp. WP3-W18-ESBL-02 | reverse complement strand
TATTTTCTCAAAATGCTACAGCTCGATCTTATCATCGACTTATGGATGCTTGCCCTCAGCACAACACAAGTGTTAACGAATGTTGTGAGCTGACTACACATCAGTCTTCAGGTGCTTCTTTCGGCTAACTAAATTGCCAGACAAAATCCGTCACCTCGTGAACATCCTACCTTCAAAATACAAGGCGGAGAGTTCTTGTACTTGCCAAACATAAATCTTTAGTGAAGTGATAATACCATGCTTTTTAGGCTGCGACCAATCCTGCGCGTATTGACCGCTATCTAGCGTTAGACGTAGTATCTGATTCTGTAAAAGAAAAAACCACCGCTACCAACGGTGGTTTTTCAAGGTTCTTAGAGCTACCAACTCTTCGAACCGTGGTAACAGTCTTGTGCGAGACATGTCACCAAATCTGTCCTTCCAGTGTAGCCTCAGACAGGCCACTACTTCAAGAACTCTCGATACATCTCTCGCACATCCTGTTTACCAGTGGCCGTTGCCAATGGCGATTAGTCGTGTCTTTCCGGGTTGGACTCAAGACGATAGTTACCGGACAAGGCGCAGCGGTCGGACTGAACGGGGGGTTCGTGCATACAGTCCAGCTTGGAGCGAACTGCCTACCCGGAACTGAGTGTCAGGCGTGGAATGAGAAAACGCGGCCATAACAGCGGAATGACACCGGTAAACCGAAAGGCAGGAACAGGAGAGCGCACGAGGGAGCTACCAGGGGGAAACGCCTGGGATCTTTATAGTCCTGTCGGGTTTCGCCGCCACTGATTTGAGCGTCAGATTTCGTGATGCTTGTCAGGGGGGCGGAGCCTATGGAAAAACGGCAACGCCGCATCCTTTTCCCGCTCTTCCTGATTTCCACTCAGTCTCTTTATCCCGCCATTCGTGAGCCGGTAACGCCCGCCGCAGTCTCACGGCAGGAGCGCAGCGACCGAGTGAGCGAGGAGGCGTCATATCATCCTTACCTGCATATTGCACTTACGCCCCATAGCCACATTTTTCTCCTGCTACATTAAGCACTTTCCTGAGTTACCACTCCGATCTAACATATTAAGCCAGTATACACTCCGCTAGCGCTACGTGACTGGTTCAGGGCTGCGCCCCGAAACCCGCTAAAAGCCGCTGACGCGCCTGCGGCTTGTCCAACACCGCGCCGACCGGGAAAAGATTTCCCGCCCGTCCCGGCGTTATCAGGAGGCCGGATTGGCAGACAAACGCAGCAAAATGCTCACGATGTGGGTAACGGAAGATGAGCACCGGCGTCTGCTGGAACGCTGCGACGGTAAGCAGCTCGCAGCCTGGATGCGGCAGACGTGTCTGGACGAGAAGCCTGCCCGCGCCGGCAAACTTCCGTCGCTCTCGCCGGCGCTGCTTCGTCAGCTTGCCGGCATGGGGAACAACCTTAACCAGATTGCCCGGCAGGTTAACGGCGGTGGTGGCAGCGGGCACGACCGCGTGCAGGTGGTCGCCGCGCTGATGGCCATCGATGCCGGACTCGAGCGATTGCGGCATGCCGTACTGGAAAAGGAGGCAGGCGATGATCGTTAAGTTTCACCCGCGTGGGCGCGGCGGCGGCGCCGGTCCGGTGGATTATCTGCTGGGCAAAGACCGGCAGCGTGAAGGCGCCACTGTCCTGCAAGGGAAGCCGGAAGAGGTGCGGGAGCTTATCGACGCCTCGCCCTACGCCAAAAAATACACCTCCGGCGTCCTGTCCTTTGCCGAAGAGGACTTACCGCCCGGCCAGCGTGAAAAGCTGATGGCGAGCTTCGAGCGGGTTCTGATGCCCGGACTCGATAAAGACCAGTACAGCGTGCTTTGGGTTGAGCACCAGGACAAGGGGCGGCTGGAGCTGAACTTCCTGATCGGGGTCGGTTCCGGCTGAGGGCGAAATGACACCCTAAGCGTTAGCTCTGTGTCGTTGCACGATGTCAGCGACGGTATTCTTGCTGATACCGAGCTCGCGTGCGATCCAGCGATAGCTGCGTCCCTCGGCCCTCATCGCAACCACCTTAGGCAAAAGTCGGTCTGATTTTGGTCGCACTCCGGCCTGACGACCAAGCCTCTTACCACGTGCCTTCGCAACAGCAAGGCCTGACTTGACCCGCTCGCTGATGAGATCCCGCTCAAACTCCGCAATGCCGGAAAGAAACGTCGCCAGCATTCGTCCATACGGCGACGAAAGATCGAACGCCATTCCATTCATGGCTATCACGGAAACCTTCCAGTTCTCCAGTTCACGTAGCGTATTGAGCAGATCGAGCGTCGAGCGCCCCCACCGGGAAAGCTCAGTGACCAGGATTGCATCAATTTGTCTGGACTGGGCAAGCGCCAGGACTTTCTTTCGCTCGGCCCGGTCGAGTTTAGTTCCTGAACCTGTTTCCTTAAATATTCCCACCACGTCGTAGCCGGCACGGCCGGCGAAGGCTCGCAGATCAAATTCCTGGCGTTCACAAGACTGATCCGCTGTTGAAACCCGGCAGTAAATGGCGGCACGATGTCCCAATTGAACCCTCCTGGATTTTTGTATCGGAACGCCCTGATTTATATGGGCTGGCTGTTGTCCAAAACAGACTATACTTCAAAAGGGACGAATTTGTATGTCACGACGCCATATTTTCACCGAACGGCAGCGAGCAGCGCTGTTCGATCTGCCCACGGACGAACTGTCGCTACTGAAGTTCTACACGCTGGGCGATGATGACCTGGAAAACATTAGGCAGCGCCGCAGACCGGAAAACAGGATTGGCTTTGCCCTGCAACTTTGTGCCTTACGATATCCGGGCCGTGCACTGGCTCCTGGTGAGATGATCCCGCGTGAAGTCCTTTCCTTCGTCGGTGCTCAGCTTGGAGTTCCGGCTGATGCGCTTCTCACTTATGCCACACGGCGCCAAACCCGTCAGCAGCACATGGACACGCTGCGCGAAATTTACGGCTACAAGACCTTCACGGGCCGTGGTGCCCGTGATCTGCGTGAGTGGACTTTCGGCCAGGCCGAAGATGCCAGATCAAACGAGGATCTTGCTCATCGTTTTATTGTGCGGTGTCGGGAAACTTCCACCATTCTGCCCGCAGTATCGACAATCGAGCGCTTGTGCGCGGATGCTCTGGTCGCCGCTGAGCGGCGGATTGAAACGCGGATTGCGGAAAATTTAACAGCGGATGTTCGCGATCACCTGGACAAACTTCTGAGTGAAATGCTCGCCGGCAATATCAGTCGTTTCATCTGGCTTCGCAACTTCGAGGTTGGTAACAACTCGGCTGCTGCTAACCGTTTGCTCGACAGGCTCGAATTTCTGCGTACCCTGAATATCAATCATAGTGCTTTGGCCAGCATACCTGCCCATCGCATTGCCCGGCTGCGTCGGCAGGGTGAACGCTACTTCACCGACGGTTTGCGTGACATCACTTCGGACCGCCGCTGGGCGATCCTTGCCGTCTGTGTTGTGGAGTGGGAAGCGGCGATTGCTGATGCCATAGTCGAAACCCATGACAGGATCGTAGGAAAAACCTGGCGGGAAGCGAAGCGCCAGCATGACGAAACAATTTCCGGCTCTAAAGCCACACTCACGGATACGATCCGTACCTTCACCGCGCTGGGAGCTTCGTTGCTTGAGGCCCGCAGTGACGGAACCCCGCTGGAGATGGCTGTCGCCAGTTCGGTTGCATGGGACCGGCTCGCTCAACTGGTAGCGACAGGGACTCAACTCAGCAACACGCTAGCCGATGAGCCTCTTGCATATGTCGGGCAGGGATACCATCGCTTTCGTCGTTATGCGCCCCGCATGTTGCGCTGTCTGAAGCTCGAAGCCGCGCCGGTCGCCGGACCATTGGTAGCAGCAGCTTTGTCGATCGGAGAGATGAAAGGTGTTGCATCGCCAGAAAGGCGTTTCCTGCGGCCCAGCTCCAAATGGAACCGTCATTTACGAGCTCAGGAAAAAGGAGATACCCGTCTTTGGGAAGTGGCGGTACTCTTTCACCTCCGGGATGCTTTTCGTTCCGGAGATGTCTGGCTCGCTCATTCGCGCCGCTATGGTGACCTCAAGCAGGTACTGGTGCCGATGATCGCGGCGCAGGAAAATGCAAAACTGGCCGTGCCTTCCAACCCACAGGATTGGCTGGCAGACAGAAAGGCGCGACTCACGATCGCTCTTAAGCGGCTGGCCCGGGCTGCCCGTAACGGCACTATTCCGCACGGTAGCATAGAAGATGGAACGTTGCGGATCGACAGGTTGACAGCAGACGTGCCGGATGGTGCCGAGGCACTCATACTGGATCTGTATCGCCGAATGCCGTCCGTTCGGATTACCGACATGCTGCTTGAAGTTGATGCAGCCCTTGGTTTCACAGATGCGTTTACCCATCTGAGAACCGGGGCTCCATGTCGCGACCGGATCGGTCTGCTCAACGTCCTGCTCGCTGAAGGGCTCAATCTGGGCCTGCGTAAGATGGCGGAAGCTACAAACACGCATGATTACTGGCAGCTCTCACGCCTTGCCCGCTGGCATGTTGAAAGCGAAGCCATGAACCAGGCATTGGCAATTGTGGTGGCCGCGCAGGGTAAACTGCCGATGTCACGCGTCTGGGGGATGGGCACGTCAGCATCGAGCGATGGTCAGTTTTTCCCGACAGCGCGGCATGGCGAAGCCATGAACATGGTCAATGCCAAATATGGTTCTGTTCCCGGCCTCAAAGCGTATACTCACGTAAGCGACCAGTTCGCGCCATTCGCTTGTCAGTCGATCCCGGCGACCGTGAGCGAGGCACCGTATATTCTCGATGGACTACTGATGAACGAGGTCGGTCGCCATGTTCGCGAACAGTATGCCGATACAGCAGGATTCACCGACCATTTGTTCGGAGCCAGTAGCCTGCTCGGCTACAATCTCGTTCTGCGAATCAGGGATCTGCCATCGAAGCGGTTGTACGTATTTAATCCCGATACGACCCCCAGGGAGTTACGCAAGTTGGTAGGTGGAAAAGCCCGGGAGGATCTTATCGTTGCGAACTGGCCTGATATTTTCCGTTGTGCCGCGACGATGACCGCTGGCAAAATCAGGCCCAGCCAACTCCTGCGCAAGCTCGCTTCTTACCCACGACAAAACAACCTTGCAGTTGCGCTTCGTGAAGTTGGTCGTATTGAACGGACCCTTTTCATTATTGAGTGGATCCTGGATACGGACATGCAGCGGCGTGCTCAGATCGGTCTTAACAAGGGAGAGGCCCACCATGCGCTCAAAAATGCGCTCCGTATCGGGAGGCAGGGGGAAATTCGCGATCGCACGACAGAGGGGCAGCACTACCGAATCGCTGGGCTCAATTTATTGACTGCGGTGATCATTTACTGGAATACCGTCCATCTTGGTCATGCCGTCACGGAGCGGCGGAACGAAGGGTTGGATGTTCCCCCTGAATTTCTTCCCCACATATCCCCATTGGGCTGGGCGCACATTCTACTGACTGGCGAATATCTTTGGCCCAAGGAACCGAAAGCTTAGGGTGTCATTTCGCCCTCAGCCGGAACCGACCCCTGATCCCGAACACGGAGCTGCTGACCGGCAGGCGTCTCCAGCCGTATTACGACCGCGCCGACCGTCCGCGCATCGATGCCTGGCAGACCATAGTGAACGGCAGACTGGGGCTGCATGACCCGAACGCGCCGGAAAACCGGCGGGCCCTGGTCACGCCGTCCGCGCTGCCGGAAACGAAGCAGGAAGCCGCTCAGGCGATTACGCGGGGTTTACTGGCCTTAGCCTCGTCCGGGGAGCTGAAAACCCGTCAGGACGTCACTGAGGCGCTGGAAAGCGCAGGTTTTGAGGTGGTGCGCACCACGAAAAGCAGCATCAGCATTGCCGACCCGGACGGGGGGCGAAACATCCGACTGAAGGGAGCCATCTATGAACAGTCTTTTAACGCTGGCGAAGGACTTAGAGCAGAAATCGAAAGCGCAGCAGCAGAGTACCGGCGAGATGCTGAAAGCCGCATTCAGCGAGCACGAGAAGTCTGTCAGAGCGGAACTGAGCGAAAGCGAGAAGAGAATCAGCGCCGCCATCCTCGACCACGACCGGAAGCTGTCCTCAGCCATGAGCCAGCGCACGAAAGGGATGCTGCGCATGGTCAGCCAGACGTGGCTGACCATCGTCCTGGTGTCCGCGCTGCTGATCGCCTCGGGCGCGGCCATTCTGTGGTGGCAGAGTCAGCAGATACTCGACAATTACACGACCATCCGGGAGCAGAAGAGCACGCAGGCCATGCTGTCAGAGCGGAACAGCGGCGTGCAGCTCTCGACCTGCGGCGAGCAGAGACGCCGCTGCGTGAGGGTGAACCCGGAAGCGGGACGGTTCGGAGAGGATTCGAGCTGGATGATACTGGCGGGGAAATAGCACATGACGGAGCTGGAAAAACAGTTGCTGAGCGCATTAGAGCAGCTACAGCAGGACTACTCGAAAAGGCTGGACGAGTGGGAGAACGCCTTCGCGGAATGGCGGACGATGTCTGGTCTTATGCAACGGGAGAACGCGGCGCTGAGCGAGCGCGTCACGGGCTTGAGCAGGCAGGTGCAGAGTTTGAGCGAGCAGCTGCGCCGGTTGTCGCAAGGCTGAACGGTATCGAGGCGCACCGGGAGCAGGTGCGCGCGGTGCAGCACCAGAAATCGCTGGAGCTGGAACGATCGCAGCGCCAGCGTACTTATGACGGCCCGTCGCTGTGATAACTGGTGAAAATCGGGCTTATAGCACCCAATCAGCACCAAACCTGCGTGTAATCATTGTGTTGCATGGCTATGCAAAACGGGTAAATTTATCCCGTGCGTTTCCGGCGTCTTTCCGGTGTGTCTGTCGCCACTTATGCCCGTTTCGCGCCGGAAACGCACCCAACCCGGATCGGCAGGTGCAGCCAAGAGATGTTATGGTAAATGAATTTTATTTAAGGATGACTTATGAGTGATATTAAGAAGAAGTTAAGTGTAGAAGTTAGAAATTATTGGAATAAAAAACACAAACCTTTGCTGTTTAGTACAATTGGCGATAAGTTCAAAGAAATAAAGTCAGAAGAAGGTTTTGTTAACATAGGTGGTTGGATTTCTGAAAACATAAATGATCTTGACGCATTTATTTATAGTGACCCCAACAAACCAGAATACATCGGTTTAGTTCCTAATGGGGAAGAGTACGAGCCGGAAGAGCCTAAACTATTTTCTACAAAGATAAGTAAGAAAAGTCAGAATAATGAAAGGCTGGTTTTGGATTTTCTTTCAATCCTTAACGATCTAAGTGATGATGATTTGAAGCGAGTGATCATCCCAACGGATATTTTGGTTAGACTTATGAAGTAATCGCTCATGATTAATTTTATTTTTATTTCAAAGGATGACCGGCTTTTGTCATTTGCCGGTAGTGAACCATCATTGCCTATAAATGAATCTTTGATTTCAAACGGAGAAAAAGGAGTTATCTCGAAAGTAAAAATAAAAAATAATACGAAACATAGTGATCTAATGGGGTGTGTACTATCTGAGTTGGGTGATTTTTACTCAGCTTACAGCGGAGTGGTGCTGTTCTGTGACTCAGACTACTACCCTTACCTTTGTAAGCATGCTGGGCTTTTTTTCATGGTTTTTGATCTTAGTAGTTGTTCAGCAGATCTAGCTGACGGGCAGCTAAAACAAAAAATTGAATCTTTAATGAGTTTGTCAGTGAAGAAATTCATGCAGATTAAAAGAGAGTTTCTTATTAGTAATGGTATTTTGATGAGGCTGCCATATCGTAATTTTATCAATCCGTTGCTAAGGGGATTCTTTGATTCTCTAAAGAGGGTTCATGAGATTGATATAGGTAATCTTGCTGCTGATATAAAGAAAATAAAAAACGATTGCTATAAAAAAGTGCCAGATGTAAATCCCGGTAGAATATTTGTAGATGTAAACTTGAATAATTTCGTTTTTGGTCACGAATATCATTCAAAGCAAGGTACGTCGTCTGCAAATGGGCATGTTTTACTTTGCGATGTAAGCTCTAAGTATAGGTTTAGTCATAGGATCGATGAGTTTAGGCATTTTAATGTGCAGAAAAGGGGTAAGAAACCCATATCTGGATCATTTTATAACTGCCATGACACAAGGGAAAGTATAAATAAGGAGACTCATATTAACATGTTTACGAGTGATTTCATGGAGTATTGAAGTAAAAAAGGCCAAGATTTCTCTTGGCCTTTTTTTGGGTAAAAATACCCTATTACTTTTGGTCAGTACTTAAAATGAACGTCTTACTATAGCACAAAGA
>NZ_AP021975.1 GCF_014168815.1 Klebsiella sp. WP3-W18-ESBL-02 | reverse complement strand
TATTAATTAATTTCTAACTGGATAGATATTAAGTAATCAATTTATTTTTACCTGTCAATCGCAATTAGAAAATATTTTCAAAAAAGTGAAAAAAGTAGTTGATCGTCATAAACGAAATCCATAAGATAGTTCACATCGAAGCAGTCATTAGCTAACAAAAAGAATACAATGCTCTTCGAACGCTTACGTAGGTACCGGCTTTTAGCCGTCATCTTTCGATAGATGAGTATAGCACCAACCGCTGGAAATGGTTCCAGCACTGCTCCAAGAAAGACCGTGATTTTCCTTCTTGGAACAGATCTAACTATTAGAGGTTGGTTCTATGACTATATCTATCCAAAACACCCCATCATTAAGCTTAAAGCCCCTCTACATGTGGGCTGGCGGCAAATCTAAGCTACTCAAAAGCTACCAGACCTATCTACCAGACCTGAACAGCGTAAGCGCATACGTAGAGCCATTTTTTGGCGCTGGCGCTCTCTTTGCGTCTGTTAAGTCTACCTACAGCCATATCCCGGCAATCATCAATGACGTAAACCCGGAGCTTATCGCTCTACTGAACACTATCAAGCATGATCATGATGAGCTGATTACCCATCTGCAGGAGCTGGAAGCCGTCTATCTTGGTTATCGTTCTCTGGAAGTGAGGAACTACCACTTTTACCGTGTCCGGGAACAATACTGGAAAGCACAGATCGGAACCGTCCGGGCATCTGCTTTGCTCTTCTTTTTGCTCAGAACCGGCTTCAATGGAATCTGGCAGGTTTCACGCAAAACAGGCCGCTACGGAACGGCTGCAGGACTGCTTAACCATACAACAAGCCTCTTTGATTACTCTCTACTTAAAGAGTGGCATACAGCCCTGCAGGGAACATCTATCCAGTGTGGCTCTTATGCTGATCTCGATGTGCCGGAAGGGGCTTTTATCTACTGTGATCCACCTTACCGGGCGAGCTACGCCGATTATGGCCATGCATTCACTGATGAAGACCATCAACAACTGATCTCATGGTGTCGTAAGCAACAGGAACGGGGCTGTAGTGTCTGGTTAGCTAACCGTGAGGCTAATGATGGTTTCTTTGAAGAACACGCCTCTGATGCCTCTGTAGTGCGTTTTGACATTACCTATACGGCAGGAAGACGTAAGAAAACAGCGAATGGCTATGAGGCCGTTAAAGCTACCGATTTGCTCCTTATGTGGAGTAGGCACGAACACACCCAAAAAGCAGCGTAATTATTTTTTAACAACAAAAGGAAAATACTATGAAAGAAGATATTTTGAACGCGATTGAAAGTAAAGTTAGTCCCTTGATAAAAGTTTGGATGAATGATGGAAAATCATCATTAAACATAAATAAAGAGAGATACATAAAAGACAGCATTGATAGTAAAGAAGATGTTGATATAAAACTTCTCGCTGTTAAGTATCTTTTACTTGAGTATGTTAATGAATATGCTCCTGATGATTACATTGAAGAAATGACAGAAAGGTTAAATCGCATGTTTGATGATGTAAACCCTATGTGTTCTCTTTTTTATGGTGTTTTTGATATCAGAATGGTTAGCTATTCATTCGAATATTATCTTTCTCATTTCTATTACATGCTGATGGTTATTAGCGGTGATAGTGAAGATGTAGATTATGTGATGAATCTTATTAAAAACAAAGAGGAAATAAAATGAGTTATATGTCATTGAATGTTGTAAGCATCCAGATTAAGAAAGAAAATGCTGAAAAACTCACCGCTTGGGTTAAAGATTTTCAAAACATATGTGAATATGGAAGTGCATCAAATATAGATATTATTAAAAATAATGATAGAGAAGAAGATGCTCATTATATAAAAACGAAAAGATATAGGAAAGAATGGTTTGATATTTTCTTTGAATCATCTGATGAACTTAATCATTTCTATCAAGAAATTTTTTCAGAAGGGATTGCAAGGATGTTTGATTGCTATGTAAATATTAGCTCAATAACATCTTGGTGCTGTCCTTATCACGAGTCATACACTATGCATATGGATAACTGGTATGAACCGTTTTATAAGAACTTTACAGGAGATGAAAGTAAAAGATGGCCTCGGCATATACATATGTATTTTAGCGATTGGGTTGATCTAGAAAATATTTAGATAACAAGAAGGAACATTGAATGAAAAAAACAGATATTATTTTAAAAAATGAGCAAAGCCTCGTTCTTAAAATAGCAACCATAACAACTAATATGTTGGCAAAATACATTTATGAAGGAATAAAAAAACTTGATTGTGAGAGTTTAGCTAAATATGAAGACTTAGCTGGGTTTCAATCTCATGAGGAAGATATAGATGTTTATGTAGTTTTAGAGGATATAGAATCATATCAAAATGACGTTATAGATTCATTAGAAACAGATAGTTTTTGTGAAAATATAATAACTAACTTTTATGGGAAAAATCATGAATATGAAGCAGTCCATTTTGACACAGAAGAAGAGTTAAACGAGTTTCTTTTAGAAGAAGATCTATTTATCATTAATGACTCTTTAATTATTAATGATGTTTCCGATGATTTAGATGCTTGCTCACAAGTTTTGGAAATGCTTGAAGCTGATAAATGCGATAACGATGAACAAGAGGAGCATTAAATGAAAAAAACAGATGAATTACTTAAAAAGAAACTGATTAAACAGATTCAGGCTATCAGTGATAACACACACAAAAGCTTTTCAGCCTTTGCTTTTGCGGCAGCTACCGCCGCAAGGGATACAACCCGGCTTTATGTCTCTGAGATCGAAACGGGTGATTTCTTGGTAAGGCCGGATGTATACGCAAGAACAAGCACCAGTGCTATCTGTGATGCCATAATGACATACATAGAGCTGGTATCAGTCTCTGATCCGTATACAGACCTGTTAAGCCCTATCTACAGTGAACTCATACTTGATGGAGCGCCACAGGCCAAGCGAAACGGGCAGTTTTACACACCTGATTCTGTAGCTACAGCCGTTGCCGAAATGATGGGGAACAGAGTCAACATCATAGAGCTTGATATGTGTTGTGGTATGGGAGCTTTATCACTCGCAAGAGCTAAATACAAACTGGAGCAAGGCCAGCAGATAACCAAGATGATTTGCATAGATCTTGATGATGTGGCTATAGCCTGTTGTTTTGCTCAGTTGGCGTACAACAACCTAATGAATACGGTGATCCACTCTATAGAGCTATGCTGTAGAAACGCTATCACTGATTACAATCAAGGTTATGAAACGACAATCAGTTATCGTTTAAAGATTAATGAAGCTAAAAAATACCGTCAAGAAATGGAATATTTAGATTTAGCAACAGGGTGATAAACCCTGTTTGCGACATTGATAACTTAATTATCAGTTGTGATTATTAAGTAAGATTTAGTATGCATTATTAGAGAGTGGCGTATTTACTGGATTTAAAGCGGCTACATCAAATGCCTTTAAAATAATAGCAGCGACTCTATTTTTTAATTTATCGTTATCTATTGACTTTCTCTTTATTTGTTTTAATTACAAATGTGAGGCTATCAATAATGATACCTCGCTAAATATTAACTAATGAATAATGGAGGTTGTTATGAAAAGAACAGAAAAGTATTTTAAAAGAAAAGCAGAGCAAGTATTAAATGCGTTATTTGGAAAGTGTAATTTAGTTTTATTAACAGGTGATACTGTTTTATGCGGTAAAGTTGTTTCTGAATTGAAAGCTAAATCCTCATTAGAAAGGAAGGTAAAAACACCCAAACAAAACACAAAGACTATTTACAATCATAGAACAGAGTTGATTTTTGAATATGATATTGAACATCCTAAGTTTTCAGATTGTAAGAGTGTTGAAGTAGTATTCATTGAAAGAGCTGATTATACCTATAGAGATGGTGATATAAATATAGCTCTTGATGCTTTAAAAGATAAAGATATAAAAGTTGTTTTAACATCCAATAAAAGCAGAAAAGAAATTGCTTACCTCTTAAAAAATAGACCTATGAAGACTATTGAAGTCAACTACCTTGAAAACAAAGCTTCTAAGAGAACAGCAGCAAACAAAGAAGCTATAGAAGCATTTGACACGGTAGAAACGTTCCCTGATGAGATACCACTCCCGGAAGTAGATAACGATGATGTGTTATCGGAACAGGCAATTAATGACATGCTTAACATGTATACTGAAAAAAATAACACTGAGACTGATGATTTATTAAATGAGATTTCATATCTTAAATCTCAACTAAAGGAAGAAGAGGAAATATCTAACTGTGGAAGAAAGTTATTAGAAGAGGCTGATGAATTTATACAGGGATTGATTGCTGAAAATGAAAAACTAAAAGAAGAAGTTAAAGAACACTCCATTGATTTATTCAGATTAGAAATGATTAATGATTTGAATGAAAGTGATTCTACTATGTATAAAAAAGAATACAATCAATTAAAGGATGAGAAAGAAGCTTTAACGTTAAGAATAGAAACTCTGGAAGAGGAAAAGAATAAAGCAGATGAGGATTATGATTACATTGTTCTCGAAAACATGACTCTTCAAAGTGAAATAATAGGTTTGGAAAGAAAGATTGAAGAGTTAAAAAAAGAGCATGATGAAATGGTTAATAGTCTATGTGCGGAGTTAGACTATATTATAAAAAAGAAGAGATAAAGGAATTGATTATGAAAAAAGATTATGAACACTTAGAGTTATCGGAAGAAGACGATGAGATCTTACTTACTTGTGAGGATGATGATTTTGAAAATGAATCCAGTAAGGAAATGACCTTTGATGATTTCTTTTATAAACAGTTTGATTTCATGGCGTCTTTTAGTCTTGGTTTTCTTATGGTATTGGCATTCATTATATACTTGCCGTTCTTATTATTATCAACAACCGGGTTTGCATTTTACAAGATGTTCAAGCAAGCATTTTAAATAATAAAAGGAGAAGGTTTAATTATCTTCTCTTTTTTAATTTATTTTCTCAATTAAACTTGACTTATAGTTAAAATATAATACAACTTATCTATGAATAGAGATATTCATTACATTATAAACATTAAAAAAAGGAAAACATTATGAAAATAGAAAACATACAAGAAGAAATAAAGTCAGCATTTGAAGATAAAAGAATAGTAGTTGTGCGTGGTGGAAACATGTCTCACAGAGATGAGCTTATGTTAAGCTTGAAGGATTTAAATATTGAAGGAATAGATAATATAGCTTTCTATAACGATTCTAACATTACAAAAGCTGCTCTCAGACGAGTAATGATGGAATCTATAAACACCTTATTTGTTTTTGACCATCTCGATATTAGTATATCTGAAAAAACTTATGACAAGCACTTTGGCGGAGAGGTAAATCAAATAAGAGGTATTGGTTATAGCTATTTTGCTATGGTTAATGATAATAGTTATGCAAATCACATATTAGAGATACCATCTAATAACAACAAGGTTTTATCATTCACTAATGATAATGTTTTTTTAAGGCCATACCTTGAACAACACATGAAAGAAAACTATGGCATAGAAGTTATCACAATTAAAGCATAAGGTGAAAAATGAACTTAGAACAAGAGGAAAGAATAGAAGATTATCTAAAATACAAAATCAAGTGTATTAAGGATGCAATAGAACTTAATGATTTAGTATTTATAGAAGACAATAGCAGACTTTTTTCTACTTCTGACTTGTTTAAAATTCACTACGCTACATCCATAACTATTGATATAAATAAAACGCCCTATGAGATATATAGGGCTATATTCAAATCTGGTTATAATCCTGATGTGGTGATTTTTTATGATGAACCGGAACCAGATGAACCGTATGAACCTCACTTCTATGATGACAGATATAAAAGATTAGTTTTAAATCTAATTAGAATGGGGATTCAGGTTGTTATGTATGATGGTTTTCACAAAGGATATGAGTTTTTCAAAAACAAAACAGTAAGTTTTGATGTTATCAGGTTTGAAAACTGTTTTTCAAAAGAGGCAGTGAAAGAGCTGGATGATTACCTTCTCAAGAAGAGACTAAAAATGATAAGTAGGCATATAGAACGTTTAACCAATACAGACACATAACAAGGGGCATAAGCCCCTTTGTCATTTCTGGAGTAGCACACCAATGTAAGACTCTCGTATTCACCCTCGTAACAAAAGCAAAAGTTTACCATTGAGACGATATTTGATATTGTTTCAGTATCGCATAACGAGGTCATAACGATGATGTCAGGTCTTGATGGTGGAAATTTTATCCTTAGCTCAATGGCTAAGGAAAGGGTCAGATCAGGTCTACTTGATAGAGCAACAATACAAGGCTCTAAAGGCGAGTATACCGTGATTTTTGATGGTTCAGAGTGGGAAGGTAAGCCATTAGTCTTATGTAGCTCAAGACAGCCATACGAAGCACGGCTCTTCAAAAGCATTGATGGTGCGGTAGCCGAACTAATGCGCATAGGTTTAAGTGAAGCTTCAATCAAAAACACCACCAAATCGAACGATAAATAATCAGGTTTAACATGGATATGCAAAAAGAAACGCTTTTTTCAGAAGTAGAAACAGCTAACAGCAAGCAGCTTGCTGTGTTAAAGGCTAACTTCCCACAGTGTTTTGATAAAAACGGGGCGTTCATTCAAGAGAAGCTACTTGAGATCGTCAAATCCTCGGATGTTGAACTCTCTAAAGAGTCATACAGCTTAAATTGGCTGGGTAAGTCTTATGCCCGGCTGTTGGCTAACCTACCACCGAAGACGTTGCTGACAGAAGATAAAGACCATAACCAACTTGAAGAGAACAAGAACAGTCAGAATCTGTTAATAAAAGGGGATAACCTCGAAGTATTGAAGCATATGGTTAATGCTTATGCTGAAAAGGTGAAGATGATTTACATTGATCCTCCATACAATACTGGTAAGGATGGATTCGCCTATAACGATGATCGCAAGTTTACACCTGAACAGCTTTCTGCACTTGCAGGTATCGATCTTGATGAAGCTGCCCGTATCCTCGATTTTACTGTCAAAGGTTCAAGTAGCCATAGCGCATGGCTGACATTCATTTATCCTCGTCTTTATATTGCTCGTGAACTAATGAAAGAAGATGGGACTATTTTTATCTCTATCGATCATAATGAGTTTAGTCAATTAAAACTTGTTTGTGATGAGATTTTTGGTGAGCAAAATTATGTTGGAGATATTGTGTGGAAAAATGCAACTGATAATAATCCGTCAAACATAGCTGTAGAGCATGAATATATTATTGTTTACGCAAAAAACAAAGAGCAGCTTGAAAGTGAGTGGAAGTCTAACATTTCAGATGTTAAGAATTTACTTATCAACATAGGTGAAGAATTCACATCAAAATATTCGGGTGATGAACTTAAGGAAAAATATACCCAATGGTATCGTGAACATAAATCTGAATTATGGCCTCTTGACCGATACAAATATATAGATAAAGATGGTGTCTATACTGGTAGCCAGAGTGTACACAACCCCGGAAAAGAGGGGTACAGGTATGATGTTTTACATCCAGAAACTAAAAAACCATGTAAACAACCTCTTATGGGATATCGCTTTCCATCAGAGACAATGGATCGGCTTCTATTAGAAGAAAAAATTATCTTTGGTGATGATGAAAACAAAATTATAGAGTTAAAGGTTTATGCTAAAGATTATAAACAAAAATTAAGCTCTGTTATTAATCTTGATGGGCGTACAGCAACGAATGAACTCAAAGAGTTATTTCCTGAAATGACTCAACCATTTACAAATGCTAAAACAATAAAACTAGTAGAAGATTTAATCTCTTTTGCATGTGATGGAGAAGGTGTTGTTTTAGATTTCTTTGCTGGTTCAGGAACTACAGCACATACAGTATTTAATTTAAATCATAAAAATAAAACATCGTATCAGTTTATTACAGTTCAACTAGATGAGCCAACAAAAGACAAATCTGATGCTTTGAAGCATGGTTATAAAACAATTTTTGACTTAACAAAAGAACGGTTAATTAGAGCTTCTAAAAATAACGGAAATCAAGGTTTTAAGATATATCAACTAATGACTGATTTTCGAGCAAAAGATGAGTCTGAACTTACGCTGTCTAATCTTAGCTTCTTTGATGATGTTGTATTAACTCAATCACAGTACGACACCCTGTTGACTACATGGTGCGTGTATGATGGTAGTTTGTTAACAACGACAATTGAAGATGTAGATCTTAATGGCTACAAAGCGCACTTGTGCGATGGTCGTTTGTATCTGATTGCACCTAACTTCACCAGTGAAGCTCTGAAAGCTTTACTTCAAAAGCTGGATTCAGACAAAGACTTTGCACCTAACAAAGTCGTGTTTTATGGCAGCAACTTCGAAAGTGCGAAACAGATGGAACTTAATGAAGCACTAAAAAGTTATGCTAATAAAAAATCTATTGATTTAGATTTGGTGGTAAGGAACTAATCATGTCTAAAGGGTTCACATTCGAAAAGAATTTACCTCATCAAAAGGCTGGCGTTGATGCGGTGATGAATGTCTTTGTATCTGCCATACCTCATCAGACGGATAATGTTGCTATTCGCCTGTTATCTAATCCAGAACTGAATCTGTCTGAACAACAATACTACAACAACATAAAAAATGTTCAGGAGTTCAATGCTATTGAGCATTTAAAAGATAATTACGATGCTAAAAGCAACGTAATTGATGTTTCTATGGAGACAGGTACAGGTAAAACTTATACTTACACCAAAACAATTTTTGACCTGAACAAATCATTTGGTATTAACAAGTTTATCATCATTGTTCCTACCCTATCGATCAAAGCCGGAACAGTTAACTTTTTAAAAAGCGATGCTTTAAAAGAACATTTTAGAGATGATTACGAGCGTGAATTAAAGACTTATGTTGTTGAAAGTCAAAAAAACTCTGGTAAAAACACAAAATCGTATATGCCTCAAGCTATTCATGATTTTGTTGAAGCAAGTAATTTTAACAAGAAATATATACACGTCCTTGTAATCAACTCAGGGATGATTAACTCCAAGTCTTTAACTGACACTTATGATGTTGGTTTGCTTGATAATCAGTTTGATACACCATTTGCTGCTCTTAGTGCGGTAAAACCATTCATTATCATTGATGAGCCTCATAAATTTCCTACGGGTAAAAAGACATGGGAAAATATTGAAAAATTTAATGCTCAATATATTATCCGCTATGGCGCAACTTTTAGTGAAGGCTATAAGAACTTAGTTTATCGTCTAACAGCCGTGGATGCGTTCAATGAAGATCTTGTTAAAGGTATTGATGCATACATTGAGGATATTGTTGGTGATGGTAGTGCTAATCTTAAATTTGTTAAATCTGACGGAAAAGAGGCCACTTTTGAACTAAACGAAAATGGTAATAGAAAAAAATTCAAGTTAGCCAAAGGTGAATCACTATCTAAAACACATAGTGCGATCCATGATTTAACACTGGATGCCTTAAACAAGAGTACTGCTGTATTGAGTAATGGTATTGAACTAAAAATTGGTAGTTCAATAAACCCCTACTCTTACGATCAGACACTTGCTGATAACATGATGCGTAAAGCTGTCAAAGAACACTTTAAGTTGGAAAAAGAGTATCTGACACAAAGGCCACGCATAAAGCCTCTTACTCTTTTCTTCATTGATGACATTGAAGGCTATCGTGATGGTAATAATATTGCCGGAAGCCTGAAAACTAAGTTCGAAGAATACGTTTTGGCAGAAGCTAATGAACTGTTAGAAACAGAGAAAGATGACTTTTATAGAAACTACCTTGAAAAAACTGTTAAGGATATATCTTCTGTTCATGGTGGTTATTTTTCAAAAGATAATAGTGATAAAGATGATAAAATTGAGCAGGAAATCAACGAAATTCTTCATGACAAAGAGCTTCTATTGTCGTTAGAGAATCCTCGCCGTTTCATTTTCTCTAAGTGGACATTGAGGGAAGGCTGGGATAACCCTAACGTATTCCAGATTTGTAAGCTACGTTCGAGCGGTAGCACCACATCTAAACTTCAAGAAGTAGGGCGTGGGTTGCGTCTTCCAGTGAATGAATACATGTGCCGAGTGAAAGATCGCAATTTTACACTCAACTACTATGTTGATTTTACGGAAAAGGATTTTGTCGATTCTCTTGTCAAAGAGGTCAACGATAGCTCCTTCAAAGAAACTGTTCCAAGTAAGTTTACTGAAGAGCTTAAGGTTAAAATCCTAACTAAGTATCCTGAGCTTTCATCCAGAACGCTCATGAATGAAGTTTTTGATGATGAAATCATTGATGATAATGACAACTTCAAAGATTCTGATTCCTATACACGCTTAAAAGGTAAATACCCGGCAGCATTCCCTACTGGAGTAAAACCAAGCAAAATTAAAAAAGCTACCGATGGGAAAAAACGCACTAAAATGCGTGTTGGCAAGTTCAGTGAACTTAAAGAATTGTGGGATTTGATAAATCAGAAAGCTGTGATTGAGTATAAGATAAACAGCGAGAATGAATTCTTATCCATATTCAAATCATTTATGCTCGAAGAAGCAGATAGATTTACTAAATCAGGCGTTCATACTCGCATAGATAGGATTTACATCCATAATGATACGGCAATGTCGAAAAGTATCATTAGTGATGATGATAACTTTGCTAAACTCAATACAATGAGCTATCGAGAGTTTCTTGATAACTTATCACAAACTATTTTTGCTAAACACGATACTTTGCATAAGGTGTTTTGTGATATAAAAGATACTATCAATATCACTGACTACCTGAACATTCAAACTATCAGAAAGATTAAATCTGGCTTTAGCAAGTATTTGTTGAACAATTCGTTTAATAAGTTCAGTCTTGGCTACAATGTGATATCAGGCTCTATTCATCCTACAAAATTCACTAATGCAGATGGTAATCCTCTAAGTGAGGTATTATCAAGTGATCTTGGTGTATTGCAGGATTATACAAAATCACCATTGGATTCATATCTTTTTGAAGAGGTCTTTTATGACTCAGAGCTGGAAAGACTTAACATAACAGATAAAGAGATCCTGTCTGTAGCTGTTTTTACGAAGATACCGAAGAACTCTATTAAAATTCCGGTGGCAGGAGGATACACGTATTCCCCTGACTTTGCGTATGTTGTTAAAACTACAAGTGGTGATTACTTAAACTTTATCATTGAAACAAAAAATGTTGATGGTAAAGATAGCTTACGCCTTGAAGAACAACGAAAAATTGAACATGCTCAGGCATTGTTTAATCAAATAAGCAAAACATTCAAAGTTGAATTCATGACTCAATTTGCTAATGATGAGATTTATGATTTAATAAAGAAAACACAAGCTTAGTTCTTAGTGGTGAAGGAGGTCAACGCCTCCTTCATCAAAATTAATACATCATGAAGAAACACAGATGAAATACAAAAGCTTAAATGATTTTCTGGATGATAAAAAACGTAAGGAACAGCACAGGAAACGTCTTGCTGATAAGTTGTTTCATACGGTTCGCTCAGGTAGTGATACAGAGATTCAATCTGTTATAAAAGAATGTTCAGAAAGTGGCTTAGATTTTAAAGACGTAAAACATGATTATCTGTTAGAGTATTTTGATTCCTTCCATAACCGCTTTACCCCTCCTTCTATTCCCATCATTAAATTACTTATTAGCTATCAAAATAAAATATCTCACAAAGCCAAATTAGCTTTTTGCCGTAATGTATATTATCGTGGAATTTTAAAAGAAGAAGATTTATATGAAGTTTCTGAATTAATTATAAAATAAAGTCTCAATATAGATTGACTTATATTTAAAATCCCTTATATATTATAATATACACAATTAAATATAAGAGGGTTTTAAATATGAATTCTATAAAAGAGATTAAAACAATAGCTTTAGCGCATGGAATAATAAACGACATTAGAAAAGGCAGGAATCACAATGAAGTTTTCGCAAGTTCAGAAAGAATAGATGTTGATTATTTAACTAAATATTTAAGCGGCAAGCTTGGTAAGAAAATAACAACATTCAAGAAACTTGATGGCATACTTTCATATAGCAAAAGAAAAAATGAAATAGTAGCGGGTTCAGTCTTCTTTTACGCTCCTGAAAATGATCAGGACAGTGAGAAAGAAGCTCAGTTCTTAAAGATGTTAACGTTCAAGTTAGCTCAAAGTAATTCATTCTTCATACATTTTAAAGACCAAAATAAAGGAGGGTTATAATGATATTGGATTCAATTAGTTTTAATGAACACGATTACCACTTAGTTTCTAATACAACAGCGACATACGAAATAAAACTAAAAATAGTCAAAGTTTTACGTGGGCGTAAGTTTGAAAGATTCAGGGTAGATAGTCCGTTTGTCGAAATACTCAAAGTGGCATATGCCCCGGCAGGTAAGAAAAGAGCAAATGAAACAACGAGTATTATTGAGCAAATGAAAGAGGACTTAACAAACATAGTTCTTGAAGAGGCGGTAAAAACACAGGATAAGGCAATGAGTTTTATAAAAGGTGATTCAGATGGAGATGATAAATGATGTATTGGTGTTAGTAAAAACAAGTGCGTTTGTGATGGGGTTGTATTTTTCATGTGTTTATACAGAAAGAACACGAAGAGACATTATAAGGGCGTGGTTTAAAAGGAATATAATAGTTGTTGAAAAGCTTATGACTGTAAGCGGTAGTATAGAAGAAAGCACTTTCAAAAAGGATTGGTTTAATCCAAAAGATTACTTAAAGTTTACGATAGCGACAATAACTATTCTTTTCTTTATACACTTAACAGCAATGGCAGTAGGTATTGATGAAGGCATAATTATCTTGATGATGATACATTTATGGATTTTATCAATGTTAATTATCAGAAGATACAGAAAACAAAAAAGAATCAACGCAAGAACCAAAAGCAGCAGAGAAGCTTTTAATGGAATGAGCGTATTTTTAAACTAATAAAAGAAGGATTACATTATGAATATATTATCAATAGTATCTGGCGTTATAGTATTTTGTTTATTTATAGCGTTTTTTATTTATACAGGCATTAAAATCAAAAACAGTAAGAAATTAACAAAGATATATAAAAATATAGGATGGTTAGGAGTTGCTTTATTAGCTTCATTATTCATATCAGTTCATTTATCAAGAGAAGTTCACATTATTCTATCTCTTATATTTGTTCACTATTTAAAAATCACCTATTCAATGACTTTTATTTTGGGTGTTTTCTTCTTAGGAAAGAAAATCCATTCAAAAATAAAAGGTTTTTTCAAGCCAAAGTTTGCGGCATAAGGAGGTTTCAATGAAAGAACGTAAAAAAGGATTTAGCCTGATTGAAATGTTATTAGTGCTGGTAGTTGCTACTGGAATCGCCGGAGCAACGTTTTACGGGTATAGCAAGCTGCAGGAAGGGTTCAGAACAAGCAACGCTATACGTGATCTGGCAACTATCAGTAAAGCCATGAGCGCTATAACAGCTTCTAAGCCCACTGTAGCTGAAGCTAACAGTATGCTCATCATTGGACTTTCAAAATTGAGAAAGTAAAACAGGGCGTAGTTTATCAAGGCGTAGTTTTCGAAAAGGATTAATAAAATGGAAAATAAAACTGTTCGCTGCCCATTTTGTGATCACGAAACAAAACACGGCTTAGGTGTGTGTTTACCTTGCGGAGCAAACATAACATACGGTAAAGCACCGTTATGGTTTGGTCAAATTGGCGCTTTATTATCTGTCGTATTAAGCTTTGTGGTGCTGATTTTTTCAGAGAATATGTTTATTGGTTTAGCTTCTCTATTTGTGTTTTTGATCTTAACCTTTATTCTCTCTAAAACCATCTATTCAGAAAGAGTAGTATTCTCAAGATAAAAG
This sequence comes from Klebsiella sp. WP3-W18-ESBL-02, assembly GCF_014168815.1. NCBI lineage: Bacteria > Pseudomonadati > Pseudomonadota > Gammaproteobacteria > Enterobacterales > Enterobacteriaceae > Klebsiella > Klebsiella sp. WP3-W18-ESBL-02. The sequence continues at coordinate 28,700 of NZ_AP021975.1, read as the reverse complement.
TTTTACAAGCCCCGCTCAGGGGCTTTCTTTTTTTTAAATAGAAATAAATTTGATTTATGCTTTTGTCATAGTGTTAACTTTAAATATTAAAACAATTAAAGGAAAACATTATGAATGACATTCAAAAACTATCAAAACTTATCACTGAAATCAAAAACCCTTCATCACCTTCGAATGCTACAAATCTAATAAAAGGCATTGAGCTATTTACTGGCTTTTGCCTTTATCTTGTTTGTGATGCGCTACATGCCAAACAAAAAAACTTCCAGATCACATCTGGTATCTTTGACGGCAACATCATAGCTAACATGCCTAAGAACGAGATAGAAAAGTATAGCAAGGCGGCATCTGCCGCTTACCATTATGTTCATATCATCAAACAGGAAGAAGCTTTTACAGACGTTCTATCAGAGCTGTTTGAAGATCTCTACCTTACGGGCAAGAACGGCGACGGGTTAGGCCAGTTCCTTACTCCTATGGACATTAGCAGCCTTACAGCGTCATTACAGGCAACATCAGGGCAATCAGGAACGTTCTATGAAGAATGTTGTGGCGCAGGCTCTATGACACTGGCAAGGCTCAGAGAACGCTGTAGGAGAGAAGGACACTATCTTGAACAGGCTGTTCAAATGAACGACATAGATCCACTAATGGTTAAAATGGCTATTGTTCAGATTATGGCTCCAGTAGCTTTTAAAGACGTAGATATAAAATCAGTCAAAATATTTAATGGCAATGCGTTATTAAACAACTTAAAACAATCCTTTAGTTATACCTCTTATCATAATAAAAAACAAAAAGTATAAAATAAATTAGACTTTTTCTTTTTTATAGATTATAAGATTATTAACCAAAACAAAAAAGGAGAAGTCATATGATAAAACACAAAACATTTATAGACGAATTAAAGGCTAAAGCAAAAGTATTATCTCAAGGCGAGGCTGTTATTCTGTTAGACGAAATAAACAGAAGAGAAGGGTTTCAGGCGACAATAGATTTTGTATCTGATAACCTTCCAGCATTAAAAGATAGCTTTATAAATAACACTGTTAATCTTAATGGTTGTAGAAATATTAATTCAGTTTTGATTAATATGTTAATAGCACACTTTCAGAGCGTATATCTAAAATCATTTATACCAACAGCCAATAATAAAACCACTATAAAAAGGATATAACTACACCGTTTATCTGAAACATAAAGTAAAAGTATATTTAACTATATACTTTTATTTTATATCGGTTATAACTATATATATAAACCAAAACAAAGGAGAGCAGTATGAAATACAATAACCCACTTGAGATAGCAACTATAACAACGAAAGTTTTAGCACATTATATTTATCAAGCAATATCAGACCTTGAAAAAGAAGATTATATTAAATATGACAACGCCGATTATATCAAAGACTATTTAGATAGCGCTATTGATTCATTAGGAAGCGATGGTTTTTATACCAGTTTATGCTCAAATAAACCCGGATGTTTTCTCAAGACTTTACAATATTAGTAAACAGGAGGTAGAGCGAATTAATGATTGGTCTTTAAGTTGGCAAAATCCTTTTATCCATTGTTTTTTGTTCTTTGGTGTGTGGTCTTTAATATTCTGTTTGTTATATGTAGCTTCTAATAAAGCAAAGAGAATTGATTGAAAAGCATATCTACCGTTTGTCGGAAACATAAAGGATTTGTATATTTTACTATATACTTTTACTTTATATCGGTTATAGGTATATACATAAACCAAAACAAAAGGAGAAGTATAATGAAAAAATACATTAATATCTCATTGGAGAAATCACTATATATATTAGCAATATTGTTTTTATTTGTGATTTTTCTTTTAAGGAATATATATACAAACGGAACAGTAAACATAATGGAAATGATTTTAGTAATAGCGGTTTTCTGTATTCCGATTTTCTGTATTATTTCACAAAAGATTAGCAGCAATAAAAATACAATATTTAGACAGTTAGCTTTAGGTTATGGAGTGGTAAGTGCCAGTAGTTTATTTTTTCCTGCGCTCTATTTATACAGCTATATAATGATGAATTTGTTTGGTGCTCACGAGTATCATGAATTAAAGAATGAATTAAAGCTTGATTTACTACCATTTTTAAAAATCTATTTCAATATTGAAAACCCGCAAATCACGAACCTTATAATATTTGGGTTGTTATCTTTGATATTATACCTATTACATAGGGAAACAAATAAACTTAATAAAGGAGAAGTATAATGAAAATAGAACACACAACAGTAATGATAGATAAATCCTTAGATGATGCAATAATGGATTTGAAAAGGAGAGAGAAAATAAAAAGAACAAACGATAATTTTATAGCAATGCTCAAAGGGGAAAAACATATTGTATCTTTTGAAGCGGCACAAGAAGCAGACTTTGAAATGGCTGAAGCTATAATGAACTATGATCTAACGACGAAAAAAGAAAACATTATTGAGCATTTGATTAATGAGCACTGGAGTAGTAGAGAAAAATCTAAATTTTTCATTTCAAGAATAAAAAATGATTCATCTAAATATTTATTCGGTAAAAACAATAAAAATGAAGGTTTTTACTTAGTATGGAATAATAATGCTGTAATGGATTTAACGAAAGACATTTATCAAGATATAATTAAAGAAGGTAAACATTTTAATCTATCAACTAAATATCATGTTTTCGCTACTGGAATGTTGATTGGTAGGAAAAATATAACCTTCTATAAAACAGAAAATGATGTAGTATAAAAAAAATAATTTAACGAGGTGATATATGGAAAAAAAATTTATTAGCTTTCAACAAATCGTGAAGGAGATTAAAGAGCTTGAGTTAGAAAACAACGAAACTATGTATTTTAATGAGTTCTTAAACATACTTTATAGAGAAGAGTTATTGTCTTATGATGTTGAGCAGCATGAAGCATTTATTAAGAGCAATAGAGATTACATTGAATCCTTAAAACAGGATAGAGAACATAATCAATCCAAGTTTGTTATTGTTGTATATTTAAGAGACATGTATAAAGAGCTTAAGAAGCTGAACAGATCTGTAGGCTTGACAACAAGCAATAAAAATCTTGAGCTTATTGAAGAATATGAGTCTATCAGTGGTCAGGAGAAAGAATTAGATAATGGTAAAAAAGCTGTTTTCTTGATTGACATGAAATATAAAAATAAAAAAGAGATCATAATCAGCATTATGGACATTAACAAGAACCCTGCTGATTACAGCCCCTATGAAGACAGGACGGTATACAGGGAAGTGATTAATACGTTCAGGAGGCCAGTAGCTTACCTAAAGGCTCTACAGCGTGGTTTAGAGGCTTTCGATCAGACAAAAACAAGCGGTATATACTGATATAGACTATACTCTCTGTGTTGAAATCTGGCGTAGAACTAAGGTAATCAGGCACATCAGGGAAAAAGTAGAAGTATAACCAAAAGGCGAGTTTACCTTATGCCGGAGCTGGAACCATAATGGCAGACCAGAAGATAACAGAGTATAGATTAGTATAATATAGTCTATACTCTTTGTTTTTGGTAGGGCGTTAGCCCTTCAGCACCTTTCCGGCCTTTACCAGTTCCTTTATGGTGGCTTCTGAAAGGATGGCATCATGAGGAAGGGCAGAGTAGATGTTTCCAACTTTCCAGTGTCCGGGCTGTTCGGTTGGTTTCAGGATCACCACTGGTTCAGAGTCTTGCCCCTTTTCATAAATCCAGATTGCTTCTGGCAGGGTTTCATTTTCCATCTCAAAATCAGCTACTTCAACGTCGAAGTGTTTAGACAGTAGGGTAATCAGTTTCATGCTCGATGCTTCCTGTTATCGTTGGATTGATAATATTGTAGCTCAAATGAACCACAACTAGCAAACACAATATAGACTATACTAATCTATACTACTGTCAATTTGAGATCAGGTATCAAATAGGGTATGGGTTACTATGGGTTTTAGATAGATACCCATAAACCCAAACCAACAAAACCCAAAACCCTTAATTGCTTCCAACACCGCCATTAGCTACACTGTTCTACCTCGATCCTGTCCACCATACAAAGCTGTCCACCCTGCTAATTGGACTACTGGACAAGCAAATGGACAGTTTTAAACCCTAATTAGCTGTTGTCCACTGGACAGATCAACGTGTCCACTATACCAAATGGACAGATTGCAAGAGATAAAGCCTTATATATCAAGGCTTTGCGGATAGTGTCCACTTTGTCCAGCCTGTCCACCCACTACCAGACACACATACTGGACAGCCAATAAATATAGCTGTCCACTTTGTCCAGCCTGTCCACCCACATAAAAATAACCAACCGGATCATATATGGATCGCTAATATGGGTTATGGGTTGGCTCTATGGGTTGGGTTCTATAATCCCCTAATTTCCCTTTATGGGATGGGCTATAGCCCATCCCATAAAGGGAAATTAGGGGATTATAGAACCCAACCCATAGAGCCAACCCATAACCCATATTAGCGATCCATATATGATCCGGTTGGTTATTTTTATGTGGGTGGACAGGCTGGACAAAGTGGACAGCTATATTTATTGGCTGTCCAGTATGTGTGTCTGGTAGTGGGTGGACAGGCTGGACAAAGTGGACACTATCCGCAAAGCCTTGATATATAAGGCTTTATCTCTTGCAATCTGTCCATTTGGTATAGTGGACACGTTGATCTGTCCAGTGGACAACAGCTAATTAGGGTTTAAAACTGTCCATTTGCTTGTCCAGTAGTCCAATTAGCAGGGTGGACAGCTTTGTATGGTGGACAGGATCGAGGTAGAACAGTGTAGCTAATGGCGGTGTTGGAAGCAATTAAGGGTTTTGGGTTTTGTTGGTTTGGGTTTATGGGTATCTATCTAAAACCCATAGTAACCCATACCCTATTTGATACCTGATCTCAAATTGACAGTAGTATAGATTAGTATAGTCTATATTGTGTTTGCTAGTTGTGGTTCATTTGAGCTACAATATTATCAATCCAACGATAACAGGAAGCATCGAGCATGAAACTGATTACCCTACTGTCTAAACACTTCGACGTTGAAGTAGCTGATTTTGAGATGGAAAATGAAACCCTGCCAGAAGCAATCTGGATTTATGAAAAGGGGCAAGACTCTGAACCAGTGGTGATCCTGAAACCAACCGAACAGCCCGGACACTGGAAAGTTGGAAACATCTACTCTGCCCTTCCTCATGATGCCATCCTTTCAGAAGCCACCATAAAGGAACTGGTAAAGGCCGGAAAGGTGCTGAAGGGCTAACGCCCTACCAAAAACAAAGAGTATAGACTATATTATACTAATCTATACTCTGTTATCTTCTGGTCTGCCATTATGGTTCCAGCTCCGGCATAAGGTAAACTCGCCTTTTGGTTATACTTCTACTTTTTCCCTGATGTGCCTGATTACCTTAGTTCTACGCCAGATTTCAACACAGAGAGTATAGTCTATATCAGTATATACTACTTGTTTTTGTTGCTCATGTGAGCTACAGTATAACCATTAACCAAAAGGAGGTTCAAAATGGCCGCAAATGCATTTGTTCGTGCTCGTATAGATGAAACACTGAAAAATGAAGCTGCAGTAGTGCTTGCCGGAATGGGTTTAACCGTTTCCGATCTGGTTCGTATCACTCTGACTAAGGTAGCCAAAGAAAAGGCTCTGCCGTTCGATATGCGTGTTCCTAACGAGCTTACTGCTAATACCATCGCTAACAGTGAGAAAGGCGTAGACGTTCATACAGCTAAAGATGCTGATGATCTGTTTAATCAGCTTGGTATCTGATAAATGACCACAAGGACGATTGAATACTCAGGCCAGTTCCAGAAAGATGTGAAGAAGGCTCAGAAGCGTCATAAAGACATGAGCAAGCTTAAAGCCCTTATGACGCTGTTAATCAATGATGCCTTGCCATTGCCTCAAGTCTACAAAGATCACCCACTACAGGGGAACTACAAAGGCTATAGGGATGCTCACATAGAACCAGACTGGCTACTCATCTACAAGATAACTGATGAAGTCCTACGCTTTGAGCGAACCGGAACACATTCAGACCTGTTTTGATGGATCGGTAATCATTATGAGCAAGTTCTTTGAAGAGTTGTTGAAGTCAGCAGAGGAAGCCGTAAAAATCTCGAAAGGTGAATTGAAACCTTCCCGGATAACCAGACTTCCAAAACCTGATAAAACTAAAGAAGATGGAAAAACTAAAGCCCCTTAATGGGGCTTTTTTTATTTGGTAAACTTTTCAACAATATTATCGAGCATAGTAAATAGCATTTTTGAATACACGTTTGGCTTTGGTTCACTTTTGATACCAAGATAGTATCTTTTAAAATCCCCTCTCACAACAACGTAGTTAATATCAAACTTATTATCTTTATTGATTAAATACCATTGTTTAGCAAGATCTATTCTTTTGTTTACCCATTTCTGAACTTTTAAGGAAAGTTCTTTGTCGTTTCCATCATAAGTGTGATAACACGTAATGATGTTTTTTGTTTTAAATAAACTATCGCAAGAAAGTCTTTTCATCCTTAATGATTCTATATCGGTATAGATTTTTAGATATTCATTATTAGATTGTTCTATACCGTTTTTGAGATTCACATCTTCTATTTTATCTAAGGTAGGGTAAAAATCTTCAAGATATGTTTTTAGTTTTTCTTTATAGTTGTTTTCGTTTATGTGAGGATAAGAAACAACTAAAGGCTGTTCAATACTTACTGTAGGCTTTATGTTATCTTCAATTAGTGATTTGTCGAATAGGTTTGTAATAAACAAAGCAGCAACTATCAATACTAAAAAGAATTCAATCATCTCTTTGTTCTTGGAGTATTTAACGTAGACTTTCTCTTTGATTGTTTTAAAGCTATTAAATATATTCATAATTTTTTCCTTTTTTATTTGGTTATAGTTAATAGATACTTCAATATAAAGTAAAAATCAAATATATATTATACTTTTTGTTTATGTTCCGACGAACGGAGTATATATAAAAGAAAAGCGCCCCGAAGGACGCTTTAATAACACTAACCGAAAACAAATAAACAGAAACATTATGAATGAATAGTTAATATACTTAACTCTCTTAATCAATATCTAATTAATATAAATAAAAGTCAAATTTATTTTAATTTATTTTCTCAATATAGATTGACTTATATTTAAAATCGAATATAACTTAACTATAAACATTTAAATATAAGGAATAAACATTATGAAAAACACTTTTAATACAAGAATGCAGAGTATAAGAAACAGAGGTATATTCTCAAGCAGAAACAGAATGCTATTTTCTAATGACGTTGAAACTGTTAAGTCTTACATTCACTTTGCGGGAACTTCTGAAATAAACACTACAGATGAAAATGGTAAAACAGCTTTGTTCGGGGCAAGTTTTGAAATAGCTGAACTTTTAATAAAAGCTGGTATAGACGTAAACCATAAGGATAACTTCGGTAATACAGCATTGTTCTTTAGTGATTTTAACAGCACATGGTTGTTATTGAATAAAGGCGCTGATATTAACGCAGTAAACAACAATAACATGAATGCGCTATACACTGCTGATACGTCTAAAGCAAGGATGTTAATCAAATCAGGTATAAACATAAACAATAAATCTAAACTTGGTCATACCGCTTTATATTACGCTCACTTATTAAATGACAGAAACATGATGAGTGTTTTAATGGATGCCGGGATAGAAATAAGTCATAAAGAACAAAAAAGATACGCAGCATAAGGAGAAATAAATGAAAAAGGCTAAGTTTGTTTTCAGTATCGCAGGAATGATGATTTTTAATATATGTGCTGTTATTGGTTTTCTAAGCATGTTGAAGGTTGAAAACACTCTTAGCTACTGGATAGCTTCTGTTGTGATTGGGCTTTTAACGATAGTCGCATACAGGAATGAAATATTAAATGAGTTTGGAACCAATCAAAATGTAAGGGGTAAATTATGAAAAACAAAATCAATGACAGTACAGATAAATTATTTGGAATAAAGATATTCATTCTCGGTTGGTTAATGGTGGTATTAGCAGTTGGTTTGTCATCATTATTAGGTATAAACATCTTTTCGCAAGTTTTAATTGGAATCGGGTCATTTGTTATTTTAATAAATCTTCATAGAATGTTTAGTTGGTTTGTTGGGTTATTGCTAATAGGATGTATCGTAGATGAACATAGAGAAGAAAGACTAAGCATTCTATCAGATCATCTTGATTTAGCTAAATCATATTTGGGAATGAAAAAATGAAAAAAGACATAACAAGAGAGTTGAAGAGGTTGGGTTTACATAATGGTAATGAGTTTATAGCAAAAGCGGCGTTGATTGAAGGAGAGAGAGCACAAAGCATCTTAGCCCTGATAGAACGCTTAGGCAGACGCAAAATCATTCCTGATAGTGTTAAACATGGGTTCAGTCAGATTAAGGCAACATACAGGTTATCCGGCTACATCAATCAGGCCATAGCTGTTATAGCGTTTAAAGCCTATGTGAATGAACCAAAGGAAAATTTTAAGGCAGATATACACTGGAATATTTAAAGGAGGTAGTTATGGGAACAGAGACAAGAGAAAAGGAAGCTGAAACATGGGCTGAGTTTATTAAAGAGTTTTTGAATGATGGCGGTATCATTTACAAACAGAAAGAAAATAACAATCAAACAAGTAGAGGTTAATATGATGGATAAATTAAATTGTTTCTTTAGAAGTCTTTATGACACTGAGAGCAAAAACGGAAAAAAACTTAGAGAATTCTCTATGGTAATAATGAGATTAGGGATATGGATGATTACATACGGTTCTTTCAGTGTTTTATTTGGTGGTTTTTTAGGTTTCGATTTCAATACAGACGTAATTGCTAAGATGACTGTAATTACAGGAGTTGGAGGTGTTGTATTTCTTATAGGTTTGTTTATTACGTTTATATTTAAAAAAGATGGCAGTATCTATGATGGTAAAACCATCAAGCAAAACAACAAAGGAGAATGATTATGATAAATAGTTTTAGATTATTAAAAGACAGAAAGAGCAAGAAAGGATTTTCATTATTAGAATTATTATTGGTGTTAGGTGTTATAGCGGCATTGATAGTAGCAGCATTTATGATATTTCCAAAAGTTCAGGCTTCACAAAGACTCGATAGAGAAAGCAGAAACTTAACAGCCATCCAAGCAGGTGTTAAATCGCTTTATGGTGGAAGGGCTAAAATATCGGACTTGAATACTGATAGTTTCATAGCTTCTAAGAACGCCCCTGATAACATGATCCAAGATGGTAAACTCATCAATGAGTGGAAAGGGAACGTTCAGGTAGAGTATTCAGGTAATCATGGTAAGTATAATATTATCTATGACGCTGTTCCAGCTTCTGACTGTTCTAAACTCATAGCAGCAGTATCAGGAAACTTCGTTATCATAGATGTTTATAATGGTAATGGTTCAACGCAAGTAAAAAATCTGGAGGAAGGTAAAAACATAGATATAGCCGCTACGTCAGCAGCATGTTTTTCAGAAGATAACTCTACGATTATATTTTCTTCAATCATATAAAGTGGAGTTAACAACATGATTAAAACATTAAACAGAAAAAAAGGATTCTCATTATTAGAAATGTTATTAGTATTTGGAATTATATCAGCGTTGATAGTGGGTGTTTTCATGATTTACCCAAAAATCAGCGCAGGACAAAAAATAGATAATGACATAAAGATTTTAGGAACTCTTAACGCAGGGATTAAAAACCTATACGCAGGATCAGCAAACTACACCGGGCTTTCAGTAGATGCTGTTATCAAGGCTAAGTTAGTGCCGGAAGACTTGGTAGATGAAGGCAAGATATGGGATAGCTGGAACGCTAACGTTCTCATAGAACCCTACTATGACGGTAGCTTTTACATAGGGTTTGAGAACGTGTCTGTAGATGCCTGTGCCAAGTTCGTCACTCAGGCTGGTTCAAGCTTCTTCAAGATAGTTGTAGCGTCTACAGAAGTGAAGAACACTGATAACGGTATGGATCTCAACATGGCAACACTTACAGCGGCCTGTATCAACAATGATGATGGTTATGGCGGCAGACCCGTCACAATTTACTTTTACGACAAATAATAGAGAGGAATAAATTATGAATAGAACAAACTTAGTTATAGACGCATGGACTTATATAGCATTGGTATTCGCTGGTTGTGGTGCTCTTGTGTGGACTACTTTTAATCCAGAGTATTTAAATACAGGGGTAGTATTCGCAGCAGGAACAATAACAGCTTGGTATCAGGCATTTAAAGCAGTAAAACAACTTAATAAAGATGGCAATCAGTGAATCCAAAATAAAAGCCCCTATCAAGGGGCTTGGTTTTTCTCTGGTATTGTTTTTAGTCTTCTTTCTTGATCAGGAAGCTTTCCAGCTCTTCGCCCTTCTCAATCAGTTCTTTCAGTGCTAACGGCATACGTCCACGGCCTGTCCACGTCTGTTCTTCACCCTCTACAGTGAACGCATATTTTGGCTCAACAGAACCACGTTTAACGCCTTTACCACCTTTACCCTTGCCAGTAGGGGCAGGAGTATCAATTTGACCTAACAGAAGCGCTCTGACGGCCTCAAGGCTTACTTCAAAGCCCTCAGACTGGAGAAGTTCAGTAGTAGCCTTCAGCTTCTCTTCTACCAGTGCCTGTTTCGCTTTTTCCTCTTCTGCTTCTTTTAGGAACTCATCCTTAACGGTTTGAACCTTTTCAGCGAACTCAAGGAAGGTGTCATAGCCCATCTCATGGGCTTCTTTTCTGATAGTGCGAATGTTATTAAAATGCCCTAATGCGCTCATGTTTTATCCTTTTCAACATTTAAGTTAGAAGGTAAACATAGCACACCATAAAACACTGAACAATAAAAAAGGGCTGTTAAACCCCTTTTAAACAATGGTGAGTAATGGCCTTTTGAAATCTGGTTTGATTTTAAATCTGTTTGAAACATCTAAAATCATTTTGTTGGCTAAAGACAGATTGCTTCTGTATATATCAAACAAATCCTCTTCAATTGCTTCTAAAGCACCTTCTATGTCTTCCAATGACATTTCACTTACAGCGATATAATGATCGCATAAGTCATTAACTAAATATTGGTATAACTCATCCTCTGACTTATTAGAATAAGCATAATAACCCACTCCATCTAATGACATGATGTATGTTGATGATATATGAATATCTTTGTTAATATCCTTTATTCTTATTGTATTAATGTCATTAATCCATTCTTTATTTTTAAATACGAAAAGCTCTTTTATGTTTCGAACATCTTCACTACGTTCAAGCTCTTCATTTGTGAACTCATCCTGATATAAAAGAAACTTAGCAAAAAGAATAGCATTAAGCATAAATTCAATGTTTTTATTTTTCATAAACGGCCTCACTTTTAATTATCAGACACTGATTGTTTCTAAGCAAGGTATCAATCGAATACTTTATTATACCAATTGCTGAAAGTGTATATTTAGTGGGAGATATTTCTTTTAACCTATATTTTAGATCTTTACACAATCTCACGAATACGGGGCGTGTGTCTTTTCTTGATGCTCTATAGTTAACCGTTGTAAATGGAATAATGCTACTATCACGCTTAACTGATTCAATTACGATTTGTTTCTCAATTTGTTGTATTGAGATTGAAATATTTTCATCTAATATTTTTTTGATTCCATAATCTAATAAAGCTGATATAGACACATCGATAGCACCGGAACAATGTCTTTTGATAAGGGATAAAAACTCTGGTGTCATTCTTAACTGTATAGTATCCACATCATTGTTAAACGTTGTTTGATTCAACACTAAGATCTCGCCTGTAATACCATCATTGATTTTAATATTCATACTTCAGCCTCTTATTTAAAAAACAAATAAATGATAGTTATAAGAATAAACATGAAAACACACCAATCTTTAAAAGTGGTTTTATTTTCCTTCTTAAAAACAGGTTGCTCGATTATTTCTTCATCATGATGCTCTACTTTATCAATCTCATATTCTGTTATAAAGGCTCTCTTTACCCTATGAACATCCTTATTATATATTATATTTTTTATACGTTCATTTATGATTAGATTATCGTATTGATCAAGAAATATTTCCTGATTCTTACTGCTATCATACTTAAATGGTATTAGTCTATACCATTCCCTTAAACTTTTATTAGGATGTTTCATGTTGTGTTCAATACTGAATTTCATATTTTTAGGCTTTACAACATTAACACCTGTAAGATTGCTATCTTTAAGAGATTTCAATAAAGTTGGAGTAATTAAATAACAATTATCATCACAATAAAGTATTTCCTCTCCGCTAATTATATCAATAATCACATATTGCTCTGATTCTTTAACAGTTATATCGTTCTCTAAGATGCCTATTCGAAATGGTTTTAGCATATAATATTTCATTTTATTCTCCTTTGTTTTCTTTTCATTTATTAATTAGCTAATTAAAATATATTTGTCAATAATATTATACACATCTTGACTATATTAATTATTGTTGTATTTATTTATATGTAAGCCAAATAAAAATAATAAGGATACAAAACAAATAAACATACAAAATGGAGAAAGTTATGAAGAAGAAAAATCTTTTTATTCTAAGCTTATTTTTAAGCTTATTCATAACCTCACCTGCCCATGCATTGAATCTCTTTGGTTTAGTGACGGGAAGTGAGGATGCTGTAGGAAACAATATAGACAAATGGTTTAACCCGTTTCAATCAAACATCACAGGAGCCGTTCTTGATGTTTACTTGCCTATTATAATGCAGTTAGGTGGGATTATAGCCGCATACACGCTTATTGCCGGAACAATGTCAACAGCTCATGACGGTGAGATGTTAGGTAAAAAATGGTCTTCAATGTGGGTTCCTATAAGAACAGCCTTGGTTCCGGGTTTACTTTTCCCGATCTCCAATGGTTATTCTGCTCTACACATGATTATATTGTGGTTAGTGTTAGTTGGTAATCAGTGGGGTAATGATGTTTGGAATAAGCTTGCACCACGCCTAATCACAGATAATACATATATATCAGTTGATAACAAAGCAGCAATACGACAAGTAGTAATGAATACATTATATTCAGCAGCTTGTGTTAATATCTACAATGAAAATGCTAAGAAAGTTAATGCAAATTCGAAATGGGGGCCTGCTTATCGTTATATGGATACAACTCCGATTAAAAATGACAAAGTTGTAGGTTATAATTTCGGTTTACCCGCTGCACCTAACAGTTCATATGGAAATGGTATAGACCTTTGCGGTAGCACTAAGTTAAAACTCATAGACAAGGATTTAAAATCGGGTTCTACTTTGATTGATACAACTAAAATCAGTAAAGCCGTTCAAGAAGCCCAAATAAAAGCTAATGAAGCTTTGGTTAAGGGAGCTACTGCTTATGCAGGTTATCTTTCATCAATGCCAAATGATAACGCTGAACAATTAAATAAGATTATAGATACTTTAGTTAATGCTTATAGCCAATTCATACAAGCTTCCGCTGAAAGCGTTATGAAAGAATCATTAACACAATCTGAAATTGATAAGCTAACAGAGAAAGGATGGACTTATAGTTATACTTTCTATTCAAGAATTGCTGATTCAATATCAGAAGCTAATGCAGCGGTTAACAGGTATCCTACAGCTTCAATGAATTTTCAACAAAATGATAATGCTAACTATTATGGTTTTAGTAGTGGAAATCAACTTTATGAAGTATATCCAAAATTAGAAAGACTTCAAAAACTTTTGAGTGATGCAAATAAAGTAGACTCATCTATGTTAGATTCTAATAAAGGTGATGATGGTTGGTATCAAAAGATTATATCAACTTTAGGCGGAAACTTATCATGGAAAAACAACTATGAAGCATCTAAAGCATCAAGTTTAATGCCTCTTTCTGTATCCGTTAATTTGGGTTCAAGAATGATAGTTAGTGCTGAAACATCATATATACTTTTAGCGGGTGGTGCTGTGGCAGGTGGTAGTATTCCGTTTGTTGGTAATGGTATACAAACAGCAGCAATCTTTGTATCTCCACTCTTTAATAGTATACTAAAAAACACTATTTTAGGTGGGAATTTGTTAGCATTCGTAATTCCAATGATGCCTTATATAATAGGTTTCTTCTGTGTTGCTGGATATTACATATTAATATTTGAAGCAATGTTTGGAGCGCCACTTTTAGTTTTGGCTATGTTATTACCAGATCAAGATGGTATTGTAGGTAAGCAAGGGCAAGGATACATGCTTGTTTTAAACATTGGTTTAAGACCACCATTAAACATGGCTGGGTATGCTGGTTCCTTCGTTTTGACAACTATACTTTTCGATATGTTGAATTCTACCTTCTTTACAGCAGGAAGTAATACTGAAGGTGGCTTATTAGCCATAAATAAAGGCTTAACTATGCTCCTACTATATGGTTCATTAATGCTAACTGTAGAGTTAATGTGTTTAAAACTTATGCATGTTATTCCTGATAATCTTTTTAAATGGATCGGTGGGGCAACATCCTCTGTGTTAGGCATGGTTTCAGGACAAGCTGAATCATCAACAGCTAAAACCGCAGCGGCGGCAGCGGCAGGTGCTGGAATGATTTCTAATATGATGTCTCCGCAGTTTACCAAGCCTAAAACTGAACCTAAAGAAACAACACCGGGCGGTAATGATCCTAAAGCAACCGAAGGTAGTAATACGGTATTTGATGATGTAAAAACTGAGCCTGTAGTTAAAGGTGATAGTGGACAAGATATCAAAGACTTTGATGAAGATGAAAATAATAAATAATAAATAATAAATAAAGCCTCTTTTTAGAGGCTTTTCTATTGACATGTTATTTTTTTATTTGTATATAAAATTATACACACTTATTATAAAAGGAAATACATTATGAAAAAAAATGAAATAAACATACCCAATGGTTTAAAAACAGGTCTTAAAGTAGCTGCGTTTCCAATTATTGGTTTTTTTAAACTCTTTATCATTCCATTTCTTATCCCATTTTTATTGGCAAAAAAAATATTTAACAAAGTTAGATATGCCAGAGGCTTACCGGGACATGAAGTTAATAGTTTTGATGTTTGGTATGAAATTAAAAATCTAAATGAGGCAAAGCTTAATTACATGTATAAACGCTGTGCGTCGATGGCGTGGATGTCTTTATTATTTTTTATTTTATTCATGTCTATCACCATCTTTATGGCTTGTAATGGTACTAAATTACTTTTTGTTTCATCTTCTTTAAGTCTTACAATTTTAGTGTTTACTCAGTATTTTCACTTTGTTGTTTTTGCTTACTGTTTCAAGATACGCTCCTTTGATTACAAGCTTGATACTTTTAAATCTCTTGAAGATATTCTACCCAATCCCTTCAATGATATTGCTATGGCAAAAAAAGATGGAAAAGAAATTCCAGTTCAGTTCTACCCAAAGGGTAGAAATATTTTAAAAAAATAAATTGATATCAATAAAACTGTACGATATTATTTAATCAACAAAACGAGAGAGAGGGCTTTAAAATGTTATGGGAAATCACTGAATGGTATATCGAAACGACTAAAACTTTAGCAAACATGTTTTATGCTATACCGCTTTTAATGTTTCAGATTGCTTTGACCTTAGCTTTTATTTTCGGTGTAATTCTTCCGATTAGTAAAATCAAAGGATTGAAGAATCTTGATTCAAGCGCTGCTGCACCATTCATGGCAGTCTTAGGTTTACCTGCTTTAGGATTGATATTTTTAACATTCGGAATGACGGGGGTAGCGTTTTTAACTGTCATATCTAAAATATTCAATCTGAATATCTTATAATAGCAATACTCTCTCTCTTAAAGAAGCCCGCCTTGTGCGGGTTTTTTGTTTATAGACTTCCAGATCCTACATTGTTATATATGGTTCATAACCCACAAAAAAAGTGATGTGTATGAATCCTTTCCCGCAGCAAAACAAAAGCTATCAATTCTATTACGATGAATCTAATAACGTTCGTAAACTATATCTTTCCAAACAAATTGATGGTTATAACATTGACCATGATCCAGACAAGCACAACAGCGTAAACTTCGTGTTAGCCGGTGTTGCTCATACTGGTTCCTCATCGAGTGCCGACTTTGATGATTTACGCCAGCGCATACAGCTACAGGCCAACGCTAAAGAGTTCAAGCTGAAACACTTAGCTAAAGGCGACTTCCTGACTATGCTCACCTCTAAGAAGCTCACAGCGTTCTTTGAGTGGCTTCTCTATGGTGATCTATACCTACACTACTTCCACCTGAATATGGAGTATTGGGGATACGTGGACATCATTGATGATTGTATCCTGTTCGGACGTGAGAAGGGCTTCATCCCGGAAATGAGTGATGAACAGCTCTATGGCTACATGTTGGCAAACAAGGACGCTCTACACACCTACGTTAAAGCTAACAAGGTTCAGTTCATCCAGTTCCTCAAGTCCTATGACTTCCCATACATCGAGGGGCGGGAGAAGGATTTCATACAAGGGCTATCAAGCCAGATCTCCACTCATTGCGTAAACCTCTATACAGCTACCAATAAAGATGATTTCCAGCTCCGGTTAGCTCATGGCCTCCTGCAGCTCCTGATGGCCTGCTCTGACCAAAACATAGATGATATGACACTCACTATGGATATTAGGGATGAACCGCCTACAGACGACGATAACCGCCTTGTTGATGGCTTCGCTATGTTCTATCAGCACCGGGCGCAAATGTTCGAGGCTTCCAGTCATATCTTTGACATAGAGAAGGTAGTGGAAGCAGATCTACAAAAGGCAGCAGAAGCCAACCCTAATCTAACGCTTAATTACTCTTTCGCTGATTCAAAGCTAAATCCTCTGGTTCAAGTGAGTGATGTTGTGGCTGGCTTTATGCAGCATTATTTTGATTACCTGAATAGCAACAGCTATGAAAAGATTAAACATGACAGAAACAGTCTTAACGAAAGGCAAAGATTAAATATGGAGTTTTTAAGGCTCCTGATAAACAAATCTCATGATAATAACCCAACATTATTACATTGTGTTATGTCAGCGTTAGAACATGAGAAGCATAAAGCATTCACTTACCCGGATGAACCATAAAAACTATGTAGGGGCTTAATGCCCCTTTTATTTTGTGTTTACCTATACCGTTTATCTTGTTTTATTAATTAATATCTCAATTTAATTTGATTTTCATTGAATATATGTTGTAATTTAAAGACCATATAACAAAAGGAGAATCACTATGGGTAAACAGTATAAAGTAGTTAGTATTAACGATGTTTTAGAAAACGCAGCATTACAAACAAAAGAATATAACAGCAAGCAAGAATATTATGATGATGATAAAACCTATTTTCAAATGTTCCATGATAACGCTGAAAGTATAATAAAATCCACTCCATCCACATCTAAATACACTTCTGATGAAACTACAGGTGATTTAGTTCTTGATCTTGGCAATAAAAAGATTGATATATCTAACTATACAGAGGAAGATTACAAGGCTTTATCAGATGATTTATCACATGAACTTGCCGCAAAAGAAATCTTGGACACAATCAAAAATGACCCTGATTTTTCTGATTTAAATAGAAGATTAGAAAGTGGAGAGATTTCACTTGATACAGAT
Source organism: Klebsiella sp. WP3-W18-ESBL-02 (assembly GCF_014168815.1). NCBI lineage: Bacteria > Pseudomonadati > Pseudomonadota > Gammaproteobacteria > Enterobacterales > Enterobacteriaceae > Klebsiella > Klebsiella sp. WP3-W18-ESBL-02. The sequence goes on along the minus strand of NZ_AP021975.1, from coordinate 11,011 downwards.
AGAGTATATGCTTCTATAAGCTACATTGGTAATAACGATGGTAATGAAATTCTTCCTGTTGGTGATCTTATTTTTTCAATTGAACCAAAGGAAGATTGCCAAGCTTCATTAAATTCTGATGGGTTTAATTATGTAGCAACATCTTCAACTACAAATGAGGGTGTTTATTATGAAAGCTTAAAAGACGGTTTAGAAAGCACACAGTCTTATCTACGAACTCTTGAATATGAAGCCGAAGCAACATTAGAAATAGATGAACCAGAACAAAAATCAAGATCATCATACAGAGCATAAAAAGGGGGTAAGCCCCTTTTAAATATAAAATATACAAGGAGAAATATTATGGGAAAGAAATATGAATTAGTTAACAATGATACAGTTGTAGATTATGTAATAAAATATACTGATAAAGAAAATGAAAGACGTAGCAACTATTCTGATAATGAACATGCGCCGGATAAAGAAAGTAGTTATGGAGATATGTTTTTACGTTTTGGAAATGATAAATTTATAAATGAAGCAAAGGGTTTAGAAAAATATTCAAGTAATAACCTGATTAGTGATCGTGTTATTGATGTAGATTCAGATAAAATATTTCATGAGTTAGTTAAAAAAGATATAATCAACGAAATTAACAGCACTTATAATACTTATGAGAGAAATGATGTATGGTGTAAAAATGGAACACCACATGATAATCATCCATACATAAAAGAACAACTACAAAATGGCAAGCTGAAAATTGATCATGATAATGAGTATAATACGATTGTGAAGCTAAATGATGAGAATGGCGATATACCTTTAATGGTAGTTCCTTCTTACAATAATGATGGGGATTATTTAAATCATCATTTCGCAACTTTAGATACTACTCAATCTTTAGATAAGGATCTTGGACTTTCAGATTTATCACAAGACTTTAATGAAGAAATTACCTTAGCGGGTGAAAATCTTGGTTCAGGTAAAGTAAAAGGTTTGGAGTTTGCTTCCTACGGTCAACATATGAATTTGGGTGTATATTACATGGATAAAGTAATCGAAAGTATCGAAGAAAAACAATCTTACGAAAAGGATATTAAGAAAGGGTTAAAAATATAAAAGGGGCTTACGCCCCTTTTTACATTCTCATCCTCTGGCCTTGTGTGGCTCTTACCTCTGGAACATCAATCTCTTTATTGTTAACCTCTTCTCTCTTCATACCGCTGAATGGCATGATCTCATCAAGACCTTTGGCTTTATGGATACCTTTGAACAGTTCTTCTTGTTCAGCGTTCTGAGGCTCTACGACAAGCCCTAAACGGGTTGCTTTCTCATAAGCTACACTCAAGAACACATCACTACCTTCAAACGTTATAGACTTCCAGCCTTTAGCTATGGCGAGTTTAGACATTTTTTCTGATACTGTATTATAGTTTTTGCCTTTAGCTCTTATTTCCTGAGCACTTTCAAGAACAGATGTTTTATCTTTAAAGTGAATAATACGTGTTTTAGATCTGTTTATGATTTTATCAATCTCATCACCAAAGGTATCATAGATTTTATCCTCGCTTAAAAATACTGGTTTTGCATTGGAACTACCTTTTAAACCATCAGCAAAGTAATCTACAACATCACCTAATTTCTTATACCACGGCGTTTGATGTTCCTCTTCATAATCGATTTTTTTGTTGGTAGCTATTCTTTCTCTTGTTTGTGATAGTTTATTTTTAAGGTTTGAAGACTTTTTAAGAGTCATTGTCTCTTCAATACCAACATTGTTGTATATTTCTCTTGTCAATTGATCTTCATCAGTGAGCGTTTCTTTTTGGCTATTTTCTTTATCAATTTCATGATGTATGCTTTGCATAAAATTATTATAATCACGTTCTCTTTTAAGCTCTTCTTCTTTTATATTTTCACTTACCTCTTTATACCATTTTTCATTTTCATTTCTTTCATTAATAAGCCTGTTAGTTATAATATGATTCTCTGTTGTCATAAGCTCATCTGAAATTTTACTGTTAACAAACATGTAAGCATCCCTTTTAATATCACTCCATTCTTTAAGTTCATTATGTGTCATATCAGGAAGATCTTTATTGTTAAGTATGCTTTTTATAGATTTGTTCGCTTCTTCAAGTTTATTAGACGCATCATTTTTGTTTTCTATGATAGATTTTATAAATGCATCATCAAAATTTAATGTATCCTTGTTCTCTATTAGGTTGGAGAAATTTTCTACACTCGCTTCTAACTTATTTCTTTCTTCAATAAGTTTATCCGCATCTTTAGGGTTGCGATGTTGTTCAGTAAAACGATCTAAATCAGTATAATCTATTTCATTCTTGGTAGTTGTTTGCGGAGCCTGATTATTAGTTAAAATATTAAATAAATCATTTTCATCGTTTTCTTTTCGGACGTTTAACTCATCATTAACTCTTTGAGAAATAATATCGAACTTATTCATGTAGTGATCACGTTTTTGTGTTGCCTCTATAACATCACTTACATCAAAATCATAGTGGTTATGAATGACCCAATCGCAATTCCTTATCTCTTGTTCATTTAGTGCTTTTTGCTTTTCAAAATACTCTTCTAACTCTTCGGTAGTCATGCCTTTAAAATCCAAAGCGTATAAATCATCTATATCTTTATCAAACTGTTCCATAAGTTGTGTTTGCTTGTTTGCGAGATTATGCGTTTCAACGTCAGCCACCGGATCACTACTTAACACGCTGTTTATCTCTTTAAGTGAACCTTCCAGTTCTGATAACTCATCATTGAACGCACTGATAACAGCGTCATTGAAGCCATGCGTATCTTTGTTAGCGATAAGCTCATTAATCTTGGTGATACGTTCCTGTAGAACAAGGCGGTTCTCGATAAGCTCATCAGCCGGGTTAGCTTCTACTGGTAAAGCCGGTTCTTCATCCATCGAGGGGAAGAGTGCTTCCAGCTCTTCTACTGTTTTTTCCTTGAACACATCCTGAATATTTCCGTTCTCATCGAACAAGTTTTCTGTATTGTCTGTCATATTGTTTCCTCTCTTTAAGTAATTGTTTTGGTTGTCATAAACTTTCCCATTGCTAGTATAGTCTATACTAATATATACTAATCTATATCGGCGGAATGTCAATTTGACGGAAAGCCTAACCAACTGAAAAACCTAGAAAAAGGTGAGTGTTATGTTGACTATCAGTGTGTGGAATCGTAAGGGTGGTGTTGGGAAAACAAATTCAGCCATCCAGATAGCTGGATGGTTTGCGGCTCAGGGACGTAAAACAAGTCTTGTAGATCTTGACCCTCAAGGCGGTTCACTTATCTTTGCCGGATATGCCAAACAGAACGGTAAAGAGCTTCCTTTTCACGTTGGCCGTAAACCTGCAGCCGATTCTGAATACATCATTTTTGACCACAGCCCCGGTGTGAATAGCGGCGGGGCTTTGGGTAGCTTTGTGATCGTGCCGACTATCCTCGATGCTTCCAGCTTTTCAATTACGCTCAAAAGCATTGATGAGCTGAAGAACGAAATGAAGAAGCCTTATCTGTTGCTTCCTAACCGTGTTGAGATCCAGAACAAAGAGCAAGGCGAACTGTTAGAGCGTATCCAAGAGAAAGCACGCGCTCATGGCTATGAACAACCTTTCATCAGAAAACGTGTTGCCTACCCTCGTGCTTACGGTATGGGTATAACAGTATTCGAACCAAAATCAGGTTTGCCATCAGCTAACGATGCTCAGGCCGAGTTCGAACACCTGTTATCTGTTATGGGTAGCAAGATTAAGCAACTGGCCTCCGGTAGTGAAGCCTGACCCTGAAAAACATGCATTATAGTATAGACTGGTATAGACTAGACTATATTCATTCTGGTGAAATCTGAGGAAGTTTGTGATGACTGATAAGAAAGTAGAAAAGAAGAAAAAAGCAGCAAGTTGGTTAGATGATATGGAGTCGTTTGAAAAAACCTCTCTTGAAACCGCCTTTGCTAACCAGTATGCGGAAACCTACTGGAACTATGAGTATATCGATCTGGGTGATATTCCTCCGGGAACCACGCCATACGTGCGTTGCACCTTCAAGATTACCCGTGAAAAAGATAACTTCCGTATGGCAGCTATCCGTATTCCTCAAGCGCTGGAAGAGAAAATTAAATCTCTTTCTGATGAACCCTATTCCAATGTGATTTTGGCTCTTGCCGATTTGAAAGCCGATGAGTTAATAAAAGAAAATAAAAAAATCATCGTTTCAGAAAAATAATTGATAAAGGGATTACTTCGTCTGTTGTAATTAATTAAATATGGGTTAGGATATATTTATGGGCTGAAACCCAAAACCCATAAAACAGACAATATAATAAGAGGATATACATTATGATGAAAATACTTGGTGAAAAAACAAAAAAAGGGGTAATAAGTGATTTAAGGCATTCAGAGAGTTTCAAAGAGGCTTCTCACGATGGTGCTTTACTTTATGATCCAGTATCAAAGACATTTATTACTGCTGAAAACAGTAAAGAACTTATTGATAAATACATCGGTTATCGTAATACCGAAACAGGAGAGTATATTGATGGTTTGATTAAACCAGAAGACTTTCCAAGCGATGAGTTATTTATAAAACTACAGGACAGACCGGGATATAACACGAAAAGAAGAATAGGTGATGGTGAATCTGATGTAGAGTTTACTCACTTGTTAATTCAAATCCCTGAAGGAACTCCGGTAGAAAAATGGCCTGACTTCAAAAAAGAAGTTATTGAAGCTTTCGCACACCCTAATGAGTGGTATAAGAAAGGTAAAGGTGGTGGTCGTTATACGCCAACTGTTCATATTGGTGATTGTTTTGTAGCTGCTTCTGGCACTCATGTTAGCCAAGACGGTAAAAGTGCTCATTTCCATATGATTGTTGGTTCACGAACTTTAAATAACAAGAACTACTATGGAATAGACCATAATGATCAGCCAATCATCCTACCAAATAATCCAGACTGGAGAAGTATTACAAGACGCTCTTTACTTGGCTCAGAAGCTGAATGGCGAGAACTAAAAAGAAAACGTATTAACGATGCTCTTGAAACGCTTGGACTTCCTAAAACTCATTGGTTAAATAAAGATGAGAAGATGGATGAAAACAAGGTTAAGGCTAAAGATGCTTTACAGGATGCTATTAAAGATGCTGAACGTGAAGAGCTACATACTGAATTAGAAAACCTTAAAACATCGAAAGAGCTTTCTGTTAAAGAGTTTTCAGAAGAAGATATTAAGGATGCTGAACTTCATAAAAGTATCATTAATGGTCAAAAATTACTTGCTGATATTTCTAAACGTGCCGAAGAAAAACTTGCCGAGGCTTACAGGGAAATAGAGCTTGTTAACATTACACGTTCTTATGTTGAAAATGCTATTGCCTTAGCCACCACAAAACAGAAACTTACCTCTACTGAACAGCTTTTAGAAACTACAGAAGCAACATTAAAAGCTGAAGCAGAATCAAGAGAAGCTTTTGAGAAACAACTCAATGATACAAATGTTGTTCTTGAAAAATTAAAAGAAGAACATGAAAACCTCAAAACCAATTATACTGAAATTACTACTCAATATGATGAGTTAGATACTCTTTATTCCACTACAGTAGCAAAACATGAGGTTGAGATCACTAACCTCACGACTAAGCATACTACTGAAATAACAGCTAAAAATAGAGAGATTGAAGAGCTTAAGTCTACTCATGAAAGAGAGCTTCAGGAACAAGAATTGTTCTATGAAGGTGCGTTAGAAAATCAGCAAAAAACGTTTGACAATCTTTTAGCTGATAAAGAAGAAGAAATAAAACAGCTTAAAACTACTCATGGTAATGAGCTTAAAGAACTTAACGCTATTATTGTTAGCAAAGATACCAATATTGCAGATCTTGAAAGTAAAAATACAGAACTGGAAAATAATCTTGCTACACTGAAAGCAGAGAAAGATAAACAACGTAAAGAGTTCGATAAAATCATTGATGACCTCAAAAAAGGTCATTTGGAAGCTATCACAGCGCTAAAAGCTTCAAATAAATCATTAACCGATGAAATAACCAAACAGGTTGAGGATGTTCAAAAACTGAAAGGTGAGAAAGATGAACTTCAAACTCAAAATAATGATTTGAATAAAAGGCTTAAATCTGTTCAAAAAGAAATTGAAGAACTTAAATCCGACAAAGCTAAATTAGAAGTTGATAATAAAGACCTGAATGACGCTCTAAAGGTTTATGAAGATGATAATAAACAACGCTTAGAACAAGCTAAAGATAGCAAGAAAGATAATAATCCTGACCCTAAGAAACCTAAAAACAAATAATTAGAAGGGGCTGAAAAGCCCCTCTTTGCTTTAGCCGATTACATTTGAAGGAAAACATTATGATGAATAGAACAGAACAAGCGAGGATGGCTATACAATCCAGAAAAGAAGCAGAAGCACAGGAACCACAGCCAGAAGTTGAAATAACCGCTACAACCTCAAATGTTGAGGTTGATTATGGTTCATTGCTTGGATATGTCTGGAAGAACAGAACTGACTTATCAAGGAAAGAAAAAATTATTTTCAGACACTCATTACCATTTAATGATAATAAAACGCTTATTGTTGAAGAAGGTATAAACAGTTATTCACTATATGGCGATGAGAATTTTACTTGTCAGCAGGTAAATATGTTCATTGATTATTTTGGTTCAAAGCTTAAAAAGTGGGGTTGTTTCAAGCCGGAATCATATAATGATGAGTTTTTATATTTCTTTTTCAAGGAATGTATCTTAAGAAACTTACCTGTAGCAGTATCAATATTCAACGTTGATCAAAATAAACAGCTTGAAGTAATAAAGGATGTATTAAACGATATTCAAAATGAGTATGGAAATACAGCCCCAAACAATCTTTCTAAAATCTATATAGAAAACTACGTTTATAACTGGAAGCGAAATTTAAAGGCGATTGCTTAATTATTTCTCACTCTACTATTGATTTATAGTGAGAAAATGTTATAAATAGTAAAAGTGCCATTAGAGCACACAAAAAAGATTATAAAAGGATACATTATGAATATGAGAACAATCAAAAGTGAACTATCAACTGATATAGTTTACCATGAAGAAGAACAATATACCGAGAAGCAACTAATAGAGACTTCTTATTTTGCTGCTCGTGATTATATCATTCACGAAACAGGTATATATAAATTAGCAAAGAGCAATCCAGCCAAAGACAAAAAAGCTAATTACTACTGGATTAAAATTACAGACTATTATATTTATCCTGTTCAGATTCTATCCACAGTGGATTTAGAAGGCGATAACAATGATGCTAACAAAGATATTAATAGCATGTATGTTAATGTAGCTTTTAAAAACATCCGTAATGAAAAGAAAATTCTTTCTATTCCACTCGACCAATTTTCTGATCTCAAATCATCTAAGCTAAAAAAGGCCGGGTATCTTTTACCTTACAGCGATAATCAGCAGTTAAAAGAGATACAGAAAGCAGTGAGCACCGTCCTTGCTACTGCTCAGAGTCCTTATAAACGTTTGGATGGTAAAATCATTGATGATGAAAACCAGCTCATTGATTGTTTACCTGCTTACACAAAGCGAGGCTGGATTGTTGATAGCCTGATACACATAAGAGAAAGCCATCCACAATTCGTAGGTGTGTCCAAGACCAGAACTAAACGTGTTGGTAATGCTTCTATACAGATCACCGTATTCCAAGAACTGATTAAGTCCTCACGCCTTGCAAGCATATTTATCTCTGTTGCTTTTGCTTCCTATACAAAGGGGCTGATACGTAAAACAGCCAACTTCTCACCTATCTACAACATTTTCGGTGAGAAGGGTAAAGGGAAGTCTACATTAGAGGCCATGATAGCCAGTATTGAGGGAGCGCCTAACCGTGAGTATGGTCTTATCAGAGACAGTAAGACCACGTTCCCCGGACTCGAAGAACTCTTGGCATCTTACACCAATGGCTTTTTCGTCATTGATGAGATTGATGATATGTTCCGTGGTAGCGCCAGTGATGCGATCTCTAAGCTCATGACTATTGCTAACAATGGTGGGCGTTCCAAGTATGATAAAGATACAGAAGTTTCAGAAGGTAAAATGTGGAACAGTATCTTTTTCACTACCAGTAATAAATCCCTTTATGAACTAACAAGAGGGGATATGAAGCAAAGCGCCATTGACTCACGTATCTTTGAGTTTGACGTAGAAGATCCAGAGATAAACATCTTTGGTATTAACTTAGAAGAAGGGCGTGGTGATGTTGTTGAATGGTGGCTAAACCAGCTTGACCAGAATTTTGGTCATTTATACCCCCTTATTATTGATTATATCGTTAAGCATGTAGATGAGTTGAGAACTAATATTTATGCTTATGAGGGTGAGTTAATAAATGACCCTAACTATAAAATCATTCATGATGAAAGAAGAACCATTCAGACAATAGCACTTTCAAAAATTGGTGCTGATATTGTGGGAGCTATTCTTGGTGAAGAATATGGCATGATTTGCCATGAAGCTATTGATATACACAAATCAAGATTCTCAAATAAGGACATTCCTCAATTTGATGTAAATGAGAAACATTGGGATAATATGGACATTCTCAAACTCATGATCAACGCCAATAAAGCTTCTTTTGTTTGGGAAACTTACGCTTATTCTGATGATGATTCCTCTAACAGAGTAGCGGCTCAAAAATCAGAAGCGAAGCGTTATTCTGATATGGCTCAGTCAAAAGGTAATGTTTTAGGTATTATTCATTTGAATAGCCCTATGGAAACACCAAATGATTTTGATGGTTATGTTATTTTAAATACGATGGGTGATGAACACCTAAGACGTTCATTCAAACTCGAAATTACAGAGCTTGTAGCTTCTGCTAAGAAACTTGAACTCTATGATACTAAGCGAGTAAGGGGAGCAAAACAATTGCTTCTTGGTTCAACTTCTACCCGCGAAAAAACATTTATTCTTAAGAACAGACCTGTCGTGATTGAAACAGAAAGCGAAGAGGCCAAAAATGCGCTTCTTGACGAAGCTTTTATTAACAACTCTATTGATAGTAAAGCTGATCTTGAGGAAATCATTAAGTATGCGCACAGCAATGTTGATACAGTAGTAGATGGAGAACCATTAGAGTTAGACGATGATTTTGTGCCTTTTTGATTAATGATTAGGTTTAACTTTAGCCTCGTTTATGCGGGGCTTTTTTATGCATAAAAAAAGGCCGGGAAAATCCCGACCATACGATATAAAAAGATTTTTTCCTCAAATGGAGGAAATACATTATGAATAGATTCAAATATACATCTTAACCTTGTTAAAAGCAACTTTTTTAAAAGAAAATAGTATAGTCTATACTAATCTATACTTGAAAATGTTATTATTATGGTGTATATAAGAAGGAGAGAGAACATAGAAGGAGTTAAATATGAAAGATTTAAATTTGATTGAAGAATACAATTACGATCTCTTTTTGGTAAACACCTATGAAGAAGTTGTAGATTTAATAAAAAAGGGCGCAGATGTTAACTTTGTGAACTACAAGGGGTTTACTCCGCTTTCAGTGGCGCGTAATGTTGATGTAGCTAAGGCTCTTGTAGAACTTGGTGCTGATGTTAACTTTATGAATAATGAAGGTGAAACACCTATATTTCACAATAGTAATATTGATGTAATCAGGTATCTTGTTAGCTGTGGCGCTAAAATCAACCACAGAAACAACAAAGGCCAGACAGTGCTTTTTAAAACCAACAAGCTTTTGAATGTTGCCCGATTGATTAACATGGGCTGTAATCCATTCCTGAAAAGTGCTGATGGTCATTATCACTATGAAAACATGACAATGGCAGACAGAAAAAACTACAGTCAGTTTATAGAGGTATTTAAAAATAACGTAAGAAAAAAGAATGAAGAAAGAATGTTATTGAGCGCTTAAATTAATACTCCTTCTCTCTGACCCGCTTAATTGCGGGTTTTTTATTTCTATATTATTGACCAATAAGAATTAATTTTGTATATAAAATACATCACATTTTAATTATTAAGGAGAATATTATGGAAAACTTCCCAAAAGAACTATTTACTTCAAAAGATGTTGCCGGGTTTGAAAAATATATTATAGATAATGGCATTGGTAAGGATGATTGGCTTACAACAAATCATCACACCTTATTATTATACACGCTACTTTATAAAAAATATAAAGATTATGAAATGTCCAAAATGCTTGTTAAATATTTTGATATAAACAATCAGGACAGAGAAGGTAAAACAGTTCTATTTCACGCTGTTATAATGGGTAATGTTCCAGCAGTTAAGTTTTTTATTGTCAATGGTGGCGATGTTTTGATTAATGATCACAGTGGAAGAAAAGCCGCTGATTATGCTGCGATGTTAGACATTGAAAACAACCAGACAATTTCTCGTATGTTGTTATCAGAAGAAAATAAGGCTAAGAAAAAGGCTTAATCATGGATATAAAAGAAGCGTTAATTACAGCAATAAAACAGAATCGAGGTGATATTATCTATGATCACTTCATGTTTCAAACATTAGAAGTTAAACTTAATGCCCTTATTTACTTAATCAGGGTATTGAAAGAAGACGAACAAGGTAATCACTTTATCAATATAATGATTCAGTTAATAGCAAAACCTGAATATCTGAATACTGTTGTTGATACATTAACGCCTCTTCAGGAGGCTGTTATACATGATAAACTTTCTTTCTTTAACTTCCTGTTAATGAATGGCGCTTCACTTGAAAAGCGAAATAAGCAAGGTTTAAGCGGATATGATCTCATATTGAAGATTGGTAATGACCGTTTTTTAGATTTTATCATTCAGTATGAAAATGTTCTGACAGAAGTTTATAAGTCCAGAAGATACAAATAGAAAAAGCGCCGGAGAAGCGCTTTTCTATTACTGCCAATTCAACATTTAATCTAAAAGGATACTTTATGTATGACACCTGTTTTCATTATTTAATATAGGG
>NZ_AP021974.1 GCF_014168815.1 Klebsiella sp. WP3-W18-ESBL-02 | reverse complement strand
GCCGCGTGCGCGTGGAAGCAAAGCGGGCGAGCGAAGAATACGGGCGAGTGCTGCGGCGCTATCCGCTGAAACCCGGCGAGACGGTCGAGCGTCCGCAACGCGGGGAAGTCGTCAGCAGCTCCGGGGTTCTCCCCCCACTGGACCCAGGCGAATACTAAGCGCGGCGGTGTGTAATAGACGGAGCGCGAGGCGACTACTGGTCAGGGTTTGCGCAAGGCGGGTGTGTAATAGACGGGAGGGGATCGATCCGGCGATCCAGCCTGTGGATAGTCCGTCTATTACCCACCCGGTTCCGTCGTTTACCCACCCAACCCCGTCTATTACCCACCGGAAACCGTCTATTACCCACCGAGGGGTTCTATAAGCAACTGATAATGAAGGTAAATTTTGCCTTCTGATTCCCTAAAACTCTTTAAAACAAAAAAAACATATATAAAACGTGTAGCCCTGGGGAAAACAGCCCGTGGAATTATGGACAATCCGGCAAGCCGGATACCTGCCTAACCGCTTCGCGGTTCCCCATTGACAGGCCAGGGACAACCGCGAGCGGTTGCCCCCACCCTGCCAACAGGTCGGCAGTTGCCCACAATACCACCGGCTCAAGCAACAGGATTTTTTTATATTTTTGTTTTTAAAAGAAAAAAGCGGCCGTGCTCTAGTGGCATGGCCGCGTTACGTGGTCCTATCAGGGGCTTGTGGCTCTTGCGCCTCCTCGGATCGACACAAGTGCCGATCACTGCGGCGGGGCGCTCCTGGCTCAAGCTGAAAAGCGATCAGTATCCGCACCAGTGGCGACGGCGTTCCCTCCACGCATTCGGGCCGGGCCTCCACTCAACGGCTAACCCCTCGGCCATGAGGGTTTGCCCCACGTCCCGCCCGTCGATCAGCAGGTGAACAAGGCGGCGGTCGTACTTGTCGGCTTGGCCGGAATCGACAACCTCGATGCGCTGAGCGTTGGCAACCAGTTCGCGGAGGCGTGCGGTTGCCTCGCGGCCCTTCGTCAGCTCGGCGTCGCACCTGGGCTTGTAGGTTTCCGGGGTGTCAATCGACAGCAGGCGCAAGCGTTGACCGTTGTATCGTAACCGTCCGGTGATTCCACCTTGAGCCAAATCGCCTGCCGACCAAAAGGCTCGAAGCTTACCACCCGGTCGATTCCGGTCAGATCCAGAAACGCCTCGTCGATGGAGTAGACATCCACTCTCGATGCCAGAGCTTCCAGGGTCGTCATCACCCGCCGGCTTATATCGCCATTTGTGTGGAATAGAGAATCAATTGGAACGGGGGCTTTGCTCGCCCCCCCTTGAACTTCTCATACCCAACCTGTTTGGCTATAGCTACTGAGGAGATCGCGGTGGCCCACCAAATCTTCCGGTCATCCTGTTCAATTACACCGCTAGCCGTACCCAGGAGGTGCCGCAGCGCCTCCTGGAGGCAGAAAGGCGTCGAGCGTATAGGTTGCTGGGCATGCGCGGCGCAAGTTCATCAGAAAACTCAATCCAAGGGCAAGATCGGCCGAGCGGAGATGGCACTGACTCTTATCAACAAGCTCTACGGCATCGAGCGCGACATGGAAGAGGCGGGCGATGCCCAGCGATACCAGACGCGCCAGTCGCAAAGCCAGGCTTTCCTGGAGCAACTGAAAGCTAGGCTGGACAAAACCCCTCCCCAGGTCACGTCGTCAAAGTGCCTTGGGCAAGCAATCAATTGCCTTGCGAGCAACTGGTTAAAGCTGATCCGCTACATCGAAAGGGGGACACCTGCCCATCGACAACAACCCTGCCGAGCGGGCGAGCCACCTTCTCATGTACATATGACCAAAGCGTCGCCCGTCTCCTCCCGTTATGTCATGCCTACCCACGACGGAGTATTGACGGTCTCTGTGCGCCAGAGCATAGTTTTCCCGAAGGGCGCTTAGGTACATATCTTCATGTGCTGTCCAGGCGCAGTTGCGTTTAGAGTACGTGTCCAATCAGTTTTAAATGGGTGTGAACATGAGAGCAGAAACTGAATCGCGGATTTTTTCGGTGGATGAATATGTTCGTCCGTCTAACGGCGAACCGATTCGTTCGGTTGTTCTGGAAACCAATGACTCTGTCGTCGTTGTTTGGCACGCCCACCCTGGGCAGGAAATAGCTTCCCATGTACATCCTCACGGCCAAGATACTTGGACGGTTATCTCAGGTGAAGCCGAATATCATCAAGGTAACGGCATAGTCACTCATCTTAAAGCTGGAGATATTGCGATCGCAAAACCTGGGCAGGTACATGGTGCAATGAACTCTGGCCCCGAACCTTTTATATTTGTTTCAGTGGTTGCGCCGGGCAATGCCGGTTTTGCGTTGGCTGAGAAATAGGCGAAAGGCCTGAGAGGAAACTGATGAATACACGATTATTTACGTTCGCTGGTGGAGAAACGGGTGTTTGGCGCGTTGTTCGGATGGATGCCGTGGCGGGAGCCCCTCTCCCTGGAATCCCCCGGCTCGACGTAGCCGCTGGCTCTGTTTCGCCGCAGCCTTTGGGCACCAAATGGCTTCTTCGCGGGATAACGAGTAACGAGCGTTATGTCGTGCGTGAAGAGAAGGATCGTCTCGTGGCGAAGCAGCCAAGTTTGGGTCGAGCAGAGGCCACCTGTGCCGCCCTGATCCCTATCCGGAAAAACCCCTCATGGTGGGGACTGGCTCAAGACGAACGCCGGAAGATTTTTGAGGAGCAGTCCCGTCACATTCACATTGGGCTCCAATATCTCCCTGCTGTGGCCCGTCGTCTCCACCATTGTCGGGACCTGGGCGAGAGCGAACCCTTCGACTTCTTGACGTGGTTCGAATATTCCCCGTCTGATGAGCCGGGCTTTAACAGGCTTTTGGCCGAACTCCGGGCCTCGGTGGAGTGGAAGTATGTCGACAGAGAAATCGACATCCGGCTAGTGCATGAGCCGGCCTAGTATCAGGTTTAACTGCGATCTCCGTGCGGCATACACCTGCGACACCCGCAGCCCAGCAAAGCCCGGAAAATCTAGTGTGTCTAATAACTTAGGAGTAACACGACACGTATGCCTAGCGAGCCACCAGTCGCTTGGGAAATTTTCTACTTATGGCCTCCTCTTTCTCTCATCGATCTCCCAGGGCATATCCTGCCGTCTAGAGTTAGCACCTTGTCCAGCTTTCGAAGAAGGCTCTCCATACACGTCCGGCCTACACCTTGTTAGGTATGGCCGGTTTCCAGTTGTGGGGCAATAGCTCGTCGATGGCGTTGTTCTTCTGTGTCGGCAGGCGAGTCAGCACATCCTTCAGGTAGGCATAGGGATCATGCCGATTCAGCTTCGCTGACTGTATTAGGGTCATGACCGCAGCCGCACGTTGACCACTGCGCAGTGAACCCGCAAACAGCCAATTGCTGCGCCCCAGCGCCCAGGGTCGGATCTGGTTTTCCACCCAGTTGTTGTCGATGGGCACAGCGCCATCGTCCAGGTAGCGCGTCAGCGCTTCCCAACGTTTGAGGCTGTAATCCAGGGCTTTGGCCGTGCCGGAGCCATCCGGCACTTTCTGGCGATGGGCCAGCATCCACTGATGCAGCGCATCGGCAAGGGGTTTGGCTTTGGTTTGCCGGATTTCCCGCCGCATATCCGGTGGCAGATCTTTGGTTTCCCGCTCGATCTCGTAGAGTCCACCGATGTATTCCAAGGCCTTGGCCGCCAATTCGCTCTTGTTGGCCTCGTGCAGGTCATAGAACTTGCGCCGGGCGTGGGCCATACAGCCGATTTCGGTAATGCCGTTGCCGAACCCGGCCTTGTAGCCAGCGTAATCATCACAGACCAGCTTGCCCCGCCAGTCACCCAGGAAGGTTCGGGCGTGTTCGCCTGCACGGCTGGGTGCGAAGTCGTAAATAGCTGCCTTCAGGTCGGCAAACGGTGTGGTGCAGTAGGCCCAGACGTAGGCCTTGTGGGTTTTCTTCTTGCCCGGGGCCAGCATGCTGACCGGGGTTTCATCGGCATGCAGAACACTGTGTTCCAGCAGAGTATTTCTCAACGCATCCACCAGCGGCTGCAACTGCACACCACAGGCACCCACCCATTCGGCCAGGGTGGAGCGCGGGATTTCCAGGCCGGCACGGCCGAACATGCGTTCCTGACGGTACAGCGGCAGATGGTCGGCATACTTGGCCACCAGCACCTGGGCCAGCAGGCCAGCGGTGGGGATGCCTTTGTCGATCACCTGCGGTGGCACCGGTGCCTGGATCAACGTCTCGCAGCTGTCGCAGGCCCATTTGCCCCGGATGTGACGTTCAACGGTGGGCACTGTTGCAAAGTTAGCGATGAGGCAGCCTTTTGTCTTATTCAAAGGCCTTACATTTCAAAAACTCTGCTTACCAGGCGCATTTCGCCCAGGGGATCACCATAATAAAATGCTGAGGCCTGGCCTTTGCGTAGTGCACGCATCACCTCAATACCTTTGATGGTGGCGTAAGCCGTCTTCATGGATTTAAATCCCAGCGTGGCGCCGATTATCCGTTTCAGTTTGCCATGATCGCATTCAATCACGTTGTTCCGGTACTTAATCTGTCGGTGTTCAACGTCAGACGGGCACCGGCCTTCGCGTTTGAGCAGAGCAAGCGCGCGACCATAGGCGGGCGCTTTATCCGTGTTGATGAATCGCGGGATCTGCCACTTCTTCACGTTGTTGAGGATTTTACCCAGAAACCGGTATGCAGCTTTGCTGTTACGACGGGAGGAGAGATAAAAATCGACAGTGCGGCCCCGGCTGTCGACGGCCCGGTACAGATACGCCCAGCGGCCATTGACCTTCACGTAGGTTTCATCCATGTGCCACGGGCAAAGATCGGAAGGGTTACGCCAGTACCAGCGCAGCCGTTTTTCCATTTCAGGCGCATAACGCTGAACCCAGCGGTAAATCGTGGAGTGATCGACATTCACTCCGCGTTCAGCCAGCATCTCCTGCAGCTCACGGTAACTGATGCCGTATTTGCAGTACCAGCGTACGGCCCACAGAATGATGTCACGCTGAAAATGCCGGCCTTTGAATGGGTTCATGTGCAGCTCCATCAGCAAAAGGGGATGATAAGTTTATCACCACCGACTATTTGCAACAGTGCCGCCGTACGTCCCCCACGGGGGTGCGCAGTGGGCGCCGCGCGCCTGCGCGCGGGAACGGCGGCCCGCCTTCGGGTCGCGGCGCCGTACTGCGCGTTAGCGGCCGCACGCGGCCGGTTACGGGGGACACTACGCCATACGACAAGCGACCCGCTGAGCTGCACAATCCACGGATAACACAAGCTACATACATGTCGATATGGGAATCCGCCCATCTTGCCGGGCGCCGCTGTTGTGTGGGAATCGGCCCACCTTGCCGGGCGCCGCTGCCGTGTGGAAATCCGCCCATCTTGCCGGGCGCCGCTGCCGTGTGGGAATCCGCCCATCTTGCCGGGCGCCGCTGCCGTGTGGGAATCGGCCCACCTTGCCGGGCGCCGCTGCCGTGTGGGAATCGGCCCACCTTGCCGGGCGCCGGTGCTGTGTGGAAATCCGCCCATCTTGCCGGGCGCCGCTGCCGTGTGGGAATCGGCCCACCTTGCCGGGCGCCGGTGCTGTGTGGAAATCCGCCCACCTTGCCGGGCGCTGCTGTCGTGTGGGAATCGGCCCACCTTGCCGCGCGCCGGTGCTGTGTGGGAATCGGCCCTCCTTGCCGGGCGCCGCTGCCGTGTGGGAATAGGCCCACCTTGCCGGGCGCCGCTGCCGTGTGGAAATCCGCCCACCTTGCCGGGCGCTGCTGTCGTGTGGGAATCGGCCCACCTTGCCGGGTGCGTAATTGCATCGGACTTGACTACCCATTTGCATTTTACTTGGTGACCGTTTGCAGATTACTTGACCATCACCAACTAAATCTGTCCCATTAGATTTAGTTGGCGTAAGGCCTTACATCTTAACGGCTGCTGTGTGCCAGAAGCGGACGTTATAGGAAGCAATCTTTTGCCGGATTCGGTAAAACCCCAATTTTTCCGAACCGCACTCGTCCCCGCGCCGTTGTGGCGCTGATAACTACATGTAGTGGTTTTCTCAGATGCTGCCGATACTACATACAGCGGGTGCGGGGGAACCCGCAGGCCAACACTAAATAGCTGCGCGGAATAGTAGATCACTGAAAGGGAACTCAGCCCGGATTGCGCGATCTGATCATTCGCCAAACCAACCAAAACCACCAACCGGACTGAGCGATGCCGATCATAGCACCAATACCCCGTGGCGAACGACGCCTGATGCAGAAAGCTATTCATAAAACGCGCGATAAAAATCATGCCCGCAGACTCACGGCCATGCTGATGCTTCATCGGGGTGAACGGGTCAGCGATGTTGCCAGAACTCTCTGTTGTGCCCGTTCATCCGTTGGTCGCTGGATTAACTGGTTTACGCACTCAGGTATTGAAGGCCTGAAATCCTTACCCGCAGGGCGCTCCCGACGCTGGCCTTTTGAACATATCTGCACCCTGTTACGTGAGCTGATAAAGCATTCTCCCGGCGATTTTGGTTATCAACGTTCACGCTGGAGCACCGAATTACTGGCAATAAAAATCAATGAGATAACCGGTTGCCAGTTACATGCAGGAACCGTTCGCCGCTGGTTGCCATCTGCGGGGCTTGTATGGCGCAGGGCCGCGCCAACTCTGCGCATCCGTGACCCACATAAAGATGAAAAGATGGCGGTAATCCACAAAGCGCTGGATGAATGCAACGCAGAGCATCCGGTATTTTATGAAGATGAAGTGGATATTCACCTTAATCCTAAAATCGGTGCGGACTGGCAGTTGCGCGGACAGCAGAAACGGGTAGTGACGCCGGGGCAGAACGAAAAATACTATCTGGCCGGCGCACTGCACAGTGGCACGGGTAAAGTCAGCTACGTGGGCGGCAACAGCAAAAGTTCAGCGCTGTTTATCGCTCTGCTGAAGCACCTGAAAGCCACTTACCGGCGGGCGAAAACAATCACGCTGATCGTTGATAACTACATTATCCATAAAAGCCGCGAAACACAGCGCTGGTTGAAAGCAAATCCCAAGTTCAGGGTAATTTACCAGCCGGTTTACTCGCCGTGGGTGAATCATGTGGAACGGCTATGGCAGGCACTTCATGACACGATAACCCGTAATCATCAGTGCCGCTCAATGTGGCAGTTACTGAAAAAGGTCCGCCATTTTATGGAAACCGCCAGCCCATTCCCCGGAGGAAAACATGGTCAGGCAAAAGTGTAGCGGTATTAGGCGCAGCTATTTAGTCAGCAGCACCACGCTGTGAGGCGCCAGCTCACGCATTAGCGCCCCAATAATGATCATCAACAGACCGACCGCCACGCTATCACGCTCGCGAATATGACGAGTGATCCAGCCTCCCGCCAGCGCCAGTCCGCCCATCGCGACCATCGGTAATGCGGTAAGAAGAGAAGCCACAGTAAAACTCATGCCGCTGGCCGCACGTAATTGCGGGAGTAAAGGCCCGATTGACGTGAGTAGCGGACGCATATTCAGGCCAATCAGCACCAACACAAGGAGCATCAGACCCGTACGAGGAGATTGATTCATATTGTTCTTTGAGCCCGGCGCGGATAACGCGCCAGGCTTTACTCGGGTTTAGAAAGGTTTTGTCGGCAGATATTTGCCATCAAGCGTAATCACCGCGCGTTCACCGCCTTCCGGGTCAGCCACTTTTTTGACATCCAGCTTGAAGTTAATGGCGCTGATAATGCCGTCGCCAAATTTCTCATGCACCAGCACCTTCAGCGTAGAGCCATACACCTGCAGGATTTCATAGAAGCGATAAATGGTCGGGTCAGTGGGTACGCGATCGTCAATACTGCCGCGCAGTGGGATCATTTGCAGAAGCAGCACCGCATCTTCATCCAGTGAGAGCTTTTCACCAACCAGACGCGCCGCATCAGCCGGCAGTGCATGCTGCCCCAGCAAGGCCGCGGTAACAAAAGCTTCAGATAAGCCCGTACCATCGGTGAGTTGCGCAAAGGTCAGATCTTTTTTCGCTTTGATAAGCAGAATCTGGTCAGCCAAAGAGAGGCGAATATCGCGGTTAATTTGTGCGTGGATCATAATGGAACCTCCTGTATAGAGAGAAAAAATTAAGCTGCGGTGAGGCTGCGAAGCGGCATCGCGCAGGTATTTGGATTTTCGGCAAGCGAGACAAACTGCCCGCTGGCACCGTTGTAGGCGGCAATATCGCCACGTTCGATGTCGTAAACCCAGCCGTGTAATGCCATCCGCCCCTCTTCCAGCGCCAGGCGTACTGACGGGTGGGTCTGAATATTGGCCAGCTGTGCGATAACGTTTTCACGCACCATTGATGCGGTTTTCGCCTGCAATGAAATATGCGTGCGTGATTCATTCACCACGCGGGCTGAATCGGCATAGCGCAGCCAGTGGCTGACGGCGGGCATACTGTCCAGGCAATGGCATCCGGCGATGGCCGTCATGGCGCCACAGTCAGAGTGACCACATATAACAATGTCATTTACTTTCAAAACCGACACGGCGTACTCCACCGATGCGGTAACGCCTCCCGGTTCCGGGCCATAAGAAGGAACAATGTTGCCCGCATTACGGATGACAAACAGATCGCCAGGCTCACGCTGCGTCACCAGCTCCGGCACCAGGCGGCTATCTGAACACGATATAAAAAGCGCGCGTGGGTTTTGCTGGTTTGCCAGCGATCTGAAAAGCTCGGCGCGTTCGGGAAAGACGCTGCGCTGAAATTTCAAAAAGCCATCAATAATCTCTTTCACGATTGTTCCTCTGTCTCACTATGGAATGGACACAGGCTACTCGCTACGTTCCATAAGATAAAAGACTCATTTATAATCAAGTCTATTGGTAAAACTTATGGGAAAGATGATGCTGTTACGACATATTCACTACTTTCTGGCAGTCGCTGAGCATCGAGGCTTTACCCGTGCCGCCACGGCGCTTCACGTTTCGCAGCCCGCGCTTTCTCAGCAAATCAGACAGCTTGAAGAGTCACTTGGCGCGCAACTGTTCGATCGCAGTGGTCGCCATATTCAGCTCACCGATGCTGGCGAAGCCTGGTTGGGTTACGCGAAAAATGCGCTGAGATCGCTGGAAGAGGGAAAGCGGGCAATTCATGATGTCGAGGATTTGAGCCGTGGCTCACTGCGTGTCGCCGTTACCCCCACGTTTACCTCGTGGCTTATCGGGCCGCTAATGGCGAGGTTTTATGCGCGCTATCCCAATATCACCCTTGCGTTACAGGAGATGTCGCAGAAAAAGATGGAAGAGCTGCTGCTCAACGATGAACTGGACATCGGCATCGCATTTGATGATGTTCATTCGGCAGACATCGACGTACTGCCGCTACTGAAGGAATCCCTTGCGTTGATGGTGTCTGAAAGCCATCCTCTGGCGCAACAGGAGTGCGTAGCCTTGTCACATCTTAATAATGAACGACTCATTTTACTGAGTGAGGAATTTGCGACGCGCGAACAAATTGATCGCTATTGCCGCCAAAGAGATCTGCATCCGCAGATAGTAATAGAAGCAAACTCTATCAATGCCATTCTGGAACTGGTGCGTCGTACAACGCTCGCCACCCTGCTTCCATCGCCAATCGCCGCGCAAAATGAGGGATTAAAAGCCGTTTCACTGACGCCGCAGTTGCTGGAACGAACCGCCGCGCTGATGCTACGCAAAGGCGCGTGGAGAACGGCCGCCGTGAAGGCATTTACGGCAATGGCGCAGGAAGTGACGAAAACGTACACCCGGTAACATTGAATTTCGCACGCCAGCAGGCGATAGTGCTTTTTTGACTGAGACAGAAGACGAGTATGACATCAACCGCACTCTCATCGACACTCAAAGGCGGCGCGCTGATCCTGTTGCTTGCCCTGATTTACACCGGCCTCTTTACCGCTGACCGCACGACCTGGCTCATGGAGGTCACCCCGGTCATTATCATTGTGCCGCTGCTATTGTCCACGCATCGTCGCTACCCGCTGACGCCCCTCCTTTACACGCTTATCTTTTTCCACGCGCTTATTCTGATCGGCGGCGGCATGTACACCTACGCCAAAGTGCCCATCGGCTTCGACGTGCAGGAGATGTTTAACCTGAGCCGCAATCCTTACGACAAACTGGGCCACTTTTTCCAGGGGCTGGTTCCGGCACTGGCGGCGCGAGAAATTTTACTGCGCAGCGGCTACGTGCGCGGGCGTAAAATGGTCGGTTTTCTGGTCTGCTGTATCGCTTTGGCCATCAGTGCAGCCTATGAATTGATCGAGTGGTGGGCGGCGCTGGCGATGGGCCAGGGCGCAGATGATTTCCTGGGGACTCAGGGCGATCCGTGGGATACGCAGTCGGACATGTTCTGCGCCTTGCTCGGGGCATTAACCACGGTATTGCTGCTTGGTCGTTACCATCAGCGCCAGCTAATGCGCTTACTGTAATTTCTCGAACCCGCCTGATTGGCGGGTTCTGCGTTATACAGCACACCGTTTATCAGGCAACAACCTTACAAATCAGGATGGTTCTTCTCAGGTCGCTCCAGCGCCAGATATCATTTTGCAATTTATCCAGCTTATAGGGAAGGTGCGAACAAGTCCCTGATATGAGATCATGTTTGTCATCTGGAGCCATGGAACAGGGTTCATCATGAGTCATCAACTCACCTTCGCCGACAGTGAATTCAGCAGTAAGCGCCGTCAGACCAGAAAAGAGATTTTCTTGTCCCGCATGGAGCAGATTCTGCCATGGCAAAACATGGTGGAAGTCATCGAGCCGTTTTACCCCAAGGCTGGTAATGGCCGGCGACCTTATCCGCTGGAAACCATGCTACGCATTCACTGCATGCAGCATTGGTACAACCTGAGCGATGGCGCGATGGAAGATGCTCTGTACGAAATCGCCTCCATGCGTCTGTTTGCCCGGTTATCCCTGGATAGCGCCTTGCCTGACCGCACCACCATCATGAATTTCCGCCACCTGCTGGAGCAGCATCAACTGGCCCGCCAATTGTTCAAGACCATCAATCGCTGGCTGGCCGAAGCAGGCGTCATGATGACTCAAGGCACCTTGGTCGATGCCACCATCATTGAGGCACCCAGCTCGACCAAGAACAAAGAGCAGCAACGCGATCCGGAGATGCATCAGACCAAGAAAGGCAATCAGTGGCACTTTGGCATGAAGGCCCACATTGGTGTCGATGCCAAGAGTGGCCTGACCCACAGCCTGGTCACCACCGCGGCCAACGAGCATGACCTCAATCAGCTGGGTAATCTGCTTCATGGAGAGGAGCAATTTGTCTCAGCCGATGCCGGCTACCAAGGGGCGCCACAGCGCGAGGAGCTGGCCGAGGTAGATGTGGACTGGCTGATCGCCGAGCGCCCCGGCAAGGTAAGAACCTTGAAACAGCATCCACGCAAGAACAAAACGGCCATCAACATCGAATACATGAAAGCCAGCATCCGGGCCAAGGTGGAGCACCCATTTCGCATCATCAAGCGACAGTTCGGCTTCGTGAAAGCCAGATACAAGGGGTTGCTGAAAAACGATAACCAACTGGCGATGTTATTCACGCTGGCCAACCTGTTTCGGGCGGACCAAATGATACGTCAGTGGGAGAGATCTCACTAAAAACTGGGAATAACGCCTTAAATGGCGAAGAAACGGTCTAAATAGGCTGATTCAAGGCATTTACGGGAGAAAAAATCGGCTCAAACATGAAGAAATGAAATGGCTGAGTCAGCCGAGAAGAATTTCCCCGCTTATTCGCACCTTCCCTTGATATAACCACGATTACCCGCCAGAACGTCACTAGCGTTGTGGGCTACTACTCTGATGCAAAGGATGATTACTACAGTAAGGATTCATCATTCACGTCCTGGCAGGGAACCGGAGCTGAAGCCCTCGGCTTATCCGGGGACGTTGAATCAGCCCGGTTTAAAGAGCTGCTTGTCGGAGAGATAGATACCTTCACGCATATGCAGCGACACGTGGGTGATGCCAAAAAAGAGCGTCTGGGCTACGACCTGACGTTTTCAGCGCCTAAAGGGGTATCCATGCAGGCGCTGATACACGGCGATAAAACCATTATCGAGGCTCATGAAAAAGCTGTTGCCGCTGCTGTGCGTGAAGCTGAAAAACTCGCGCAGGCCCGGACGACTCGCCAGGGGAAATCAGTAACCCAAAATACCAATAACCTTGTCGTCGCTACTTTCCGCCACGAAACTTCCAGGGCGCTAGATCCTGATTTGCACACACACGCTTTTGTCATGAACATGACCCAGCGCGAGGACGGCCAGTGGCGCGCGCTCAAAAATGATGAGCTGATGCGTAACAAAATGCACCTGGGCGATGTTTACAAACAGGAGCTGGCGTTGGAGTTGACCAAAGCCGGTTATGAGCTGCGTTACAACAGCAAAAATAACACGTTCGATATGGCCCATTTTTCAGATGAACAGATTCGCGCTTTTTCCCGCCGGTCGGAGCAAATTGAAAAGGGACTCGCTGCAATGGGTCTGACGCGGGAAACCGCCGATGCTCAGACGAAAAGCCGCGTCTCGATGGCTACGCGTGAAAAGAAAACAGAGCATTCCCGTGAAGAAATTCACCAGGAATGGGCCAGCCGCGCCAAAACGCTCGGCATTGATTTTGATAACCGTGAATGGCAGGGACACGGTAAACCTCTGGAGGCTGATATAGCGCGCAACATGGCCCCGGATTTTACCAGCCCGGAGGTTAAAGCTGACCGGGCTATCCAGTTTGCAGTTAAGTCGCTGTCAGAGCGCGATGCCAGCTTTGAACGCCAGAAGCTGATTCAAATCGCTAATAAGCAGGTGCTGGGCCATGCCACAATAGCCGATGTTGAAAAAGCGTACCTGAAGGCGGTACAGAAGGGCGCCATCATCGAGGGCGAAGCCCGGTATCAATCAACTCTGAAGGTCGGTGCTTCAGTTATGGCCGAAACTCTGACGCGCAAAGAGTGGATCGACTCGCTGACGAATAGCGGGATGCGTGCGGATAAAGCCCGTTTTGCGGTAGATGATGGTATTAAAAACGGCAGGCTTAAAAAGACCAGCCACCGCGTCACTACCGTGGAGGGTATTCGCCTTGAGCGTTCCATTCTGACTATCGAATCACGCGGCCGGGGGCAGATGCCGCGACAGCTGACCGCAGAGATTGCAGGCCAGCTGCTTGCCGGGAAAACCCTCAAGAAGGAGCAGATGCGCGCGGTTACAGAAATTGTGACGAGCAAAGATCGGTTTGTGGCCGCACATGGTTACGCCGGTACCGGTAAAAGCTATATGACGATGGCCGCTAAAGAGCTGCTGGAGTCACAAGGGCTGAAGGTCACGGCGCTGGCCCCCTATGGGACACAGAAAAAAGCGCTTGAAGATGATGGATTACCGGCCCGCACCGTTGCCGCTTTCCTCAAAGCGAAGGATAAAAAGCTGGATGAAAAATCAGTCGTATTCATTGATGAAGCCGGGGTTATACCCGCCCGACAGATGAAACAGCTGATGGAGGTGATCGAGAAGCATAACGCTCGCGCGGTATTCCTGGGGGATACGTCACAGACGAAAGCGGTAGAAGCCGGTAAGCCTTTTGAGCAGCTGATTAAAGCAGATATGCAGACCAGCTACATGAAAGACATTCAGCGACAGAAGAATGAAGTTTTGCTTGAGGCGGTTAAGTATGCCGCTGAAGGTAATGCCGCGCGCGCCCTGAAAAATATCACCGGCGTGAACGAACTGAAGGAAGAAGCGCCCCGACTCGCTCAACTTGCCGATCGCTACCTGTCTCTGTCCTCAGAACAACAGGATGCCACCCTGATAATCTCTGGTACGAACGCCTCACGCAAAACCCTCAATGACTACATCCGGGGCAATCTGGGGCTTGCCGGAACCGGCGAAACGTTCACGCTACTTGACCGCGTGGATTCGACACAGGCGGAACGCCGCGACAGCCGTTATTTCAGTAAAGGGCAAATCATTATCCCCGAACAGGATTACAAAAATGGTATGAAGCGGGGCGAGTCTTACCAGGTTCTTGATACCGGGCCGGGCAACAAATTGACGGTTGAAAGCAGCAGCGGTGAGCAGATCGCTTTCAGCCCGCGTACACACACCAAGCTGTCTGTATACCAGGCAGTCAGCGCCGAACTGGCGCCGGGCGATAAGGTTATGGTAACGCGTAACGATAAAACGCTGGACGTTGCCAACGGCGACCGCTTCACGGTGAAAACCGTGGAGGGTGAAAAACTGACGCTTGAGGACAAAAAAGGGCGCACGGTTGAGCTGGACAAAAAACAGGCTTCTTATCTTTCCTATGCTTATGCAACCACCGTCCACAAATCCCAAGGGCTTACCTGTGATCGCGTGTTGTTCAACATAGATACCAAATCGCTTACCACTTCTAAGGACGTTTTTTATGTTGGTATTTCGCGTGCGCGTCATGAGGTGGAAATTTTTACCGACGATAAAAAATCTTTGGCATCGAGCGTGAGCCGCGACAGCCCGAAAACCACGGCCGCAGAAATTGACCGTTTCTTTGGGCTTGAGGCCAGGTTTAAGGATATTGGCCGCGATACCAGTTTAGAAACCCGATCAGCTGAAAAAGGTCTGCCAGAAGCCACGGGGGAAAGCATGGCGTTTAACCAGAAACCCGATGAACATAACATGACAACCGGCACTGATTATCAGCCGGTGAGCAACGCAGAGGACGCCTTTCATCTTAAGCAGAACCCTATGGATGATTCCGTTGGCCTGCGGCGTCATGAAGCACAGCAAAATGATGCAGAGCTGGCCCATGATTATGCTGCTGCCGACGATCAGCAGTGGAGCGCGCAGGAGTATGCCGATTACGAGCATTATGCCGAAGCATCAGACTACGACTTTGACAGCAGCATTTACGACGATTACGCCATGCCGCAGACGTCTCAGGCGGAACAGAGCCATACCGGAAAAGAACACACCCATGAGCATGAGCATGAAGAAGGGGGCCATGAAATCTGATGGAGCAGACCGACAAGCGCAAGCAGGATAAACTGAAGTTCGACCGGGTAATTAATCTGGCGCGCAGACTGCCGCAACCGGCGATCCATGACTTACTACGCGCGCTGATACTGCCAATTCAGGCCGATTACTTGCTGGCCGTTGGCACGGAGGGCCAGGACGCGCGCCCGGACATGAACGAGCGCGAGTTCTTCTTCACAAAAATCATCTGGGCGATGGATTACACGCACATGAAATCACTCAGGCTTGCAGCTGAAGATTTTCCCCTGGCGCTTGCGACGGCCAAGATCCTGCCGTGGCCGTGGGGTGAATCAAGCTACCGGAGTGCTTTAGCCGATATAGGCAGCGCTAAGGGCAATCCGTGGGTACAGGATATTAACCACCGCGTTACTTTGTGAGTTCTTGAAATTCTATTCTTGATTGCATATCATCTCAACGAGTTTCGATAAGAAAGGATGCGCATGCGACCGTCTGTTGTGCTTGACATGAAGCGAAGCGCAGTGCGTGAAGCGGTAGGCCGCTTTCGCGCCGCGAACCCGCGCGTCTTCGGCTCGGTGCTGCATGGCACCGACCGGGATGGCAGCGACCTCGACCTGTTGGTCGATGCGCTGCCCGGTGCCACGTTGTTGGACTTGGGCGATTTGGAAGAAGAACTGAAATCGCTGCTCGGCGTTGACGTCGATCTGCTGACTCCCGGCGACCTGCCGCCGAAGTTCCGGGCCAAGGTGCTCGCGGAGGCGCAACCGATATGAGCGAGAACCGCCTGCCCGATTACCTCGACCACATTCAGCAGGCCGCAACCGATGCGCGCAGCTTCGTGGAAGGGATGGCCAAAGACGACTTCTTGGCCGACAAGCGCACCCAGCAGGCCGTCATCATGAGCCTGATCGTCATCGGCGAGGCGGCCACAAAGGTGATGGATGGCTACGTCGAGTTCACCCAGGCGCATGCCGACGTGCCGTGGCGCAGCATGCGCAATATGCGTAATCGCATGGCTCACGGCTATTTCGACATCAACCTCGATGTGGTGTGGGAGACGGTACAGGAATGGCTGCCGGCGTTGCTCCAGCAATTGCCCGCCGTGCGTCAGGATGCCGACGATGAAGACCGTAACGACAACTGTGAAAGAGGGATCTCCGATGACTGTTGAATCGAGAATATTTTCTGTAGCCGAGTATGTTCAGCCGTCCGAAGGCGAGCCTATTCGTTCCGTTGTGCTTGAAACCCGAGACTCAATTATCGTGGTTTGGCATGTCCATCCCGGGCAGGAAATTGCGGCTCACATTCATCCTCACGGCCAAGACACGTGGACTGTTTTGTCGGGAATGGCTGATTACTTTCAGGGCAATGGGATTGTTCGTGCCCTCAGGGAAGGTGAGATAGCCGTGGCAAGACCGGGCCAAGTGCACGGGGCGCGAAATACAGGTACCGAGCCATTTGTGTTAGTCTCGGTTGTGGCATCAGCCAATGCCGGTTTCGTATTGGCTGAGCGATAGAGCCCAATCTCTGGAGTTGGTCCAATGAGCGGTCGGGGAGATAGGTAACAGACATGCAGCGGACACGGCTGCTAAACCAGGTCGCAAACCTCCTTGCGTCGCAGCGTGCCGCAAGCGACGCGATCAATCGAATGGGGTCGGCATGAGACTGAACACCATCCAGTTCCCGACCGCGTAGCCGCCTGTCCTGCCGATCAGGTCTTGACCATCGACGCCTGGGATCAGTCCTGAATGTTCTTGGAGACCACTACGTTATGAGCCGCAGCCGCCGCAAAACACCCACCGTCGGGCACACGACCTGCGGCAGCGAGCGCGAGGACAAGAAGCTCTGGCATCAGCGCTGACGCACCCGTGAGCGCACGGCGCTGACCAGCGCGTCGCCCGAAGCCCTGAGCGCCCATCTGCCCCTGCTGGAAAACCAGGCCAGCAGCGTCTGGTCGATGGGCAAGGATGGCCGCTCCTACTGGCCCGTCAAGCGCCAGGCCGCCACGGCGGATCGCATCGCCAATCACAAGGGACGCAACCCGCAAGAACGCGCCTCCCTGAAAAAGCGCCTGCTGCGCAAGTGGATGAGCAAATGAAGCTCTCCTTCCATCAGCACATTGCGCTGTTCTGGATGATCGGTGCTCCGGGCGTCTTCGCGCCCGTGATCGAGAACGCCAAGCGGCCCGATGCCGGCGCCGTCATGGCGTGGGGTGTCGCGATCGTGGCGGTGATGATCCTCTTCACCCCTTTGCTGCTGCGCTGTCCACCATTCCGGCGCTGGTATGGCCGGACGGATGCGCTGTCGGAGCGGCAGCGCCAGGCGCTTGCCGAGCGCGGCCTGCGCCGCTACTACCAGACCGCTTTCGATGACGGCTACGTGCCCCGCGTGATGCCCTACGTGTGGCGCATCATCTGGACGGTCGGCGGGTTGATGGCTGTGACCGCCGTACTGCCTACCAACACCGGACGGCCAGCCTTCGATGCCTTGGTGGTCTTCTCGACCTGGTATCCGATAGGCGTGATGCTGCTGGTTTTCGCGTCGAGGCCCCTTGGCCGGTTGATTCGCCAAAGAGCACAGGAGCGGCGGAAATGAGCACGTCAACCATCGAGGCGCTGGCCAGCGCCTGGGCAAGGATTGCCGAGGAAGCGGAATTCCCCGCTGACTACGAGGGGACTGCCACACCACAAGCGCATCGGGCTAGCGAAGCTATTCAGGAGCAGATTCGGGAGCGCATCGTCGCCACCAACGACATGCGGCTGTTCAGCCTGCTGCACCTGCTGGGTCAGGCGTCGCTGCGCATGGAGCAAGCGCTGTGGCCGGAGGATTACGAGCGGATGACGCGCGAGGTTGAGGAAGCCCTGCGGCAAGCCACCGACGCCAACGCCAGATCGTACACCCACGAAGAAGTGATGCAGGCGATGCAGGAACGCATCGACCGGGCGCGAGACAAGCCATGTTGATTGGCTATGCGCGCGTCTCGACGCAGGATCAGAACCTGGAGCTGCAACGCGAAGCCTTGAGCAAGGCCGGATGTAAAAAGGTCTTCGAGGACAAGGTGAGTGGCACGCGGGCAGACCGGCCTGGCTTGGCCAAGACGCTCGAAATGCTGCGCGAAGGCGATACTTTGGTCGTCTGGAAGCTCGACCGGCTGGGCCGGTCGGTCAAGCAACTGGTCGATCTGGTCGGCGATCTGCACAAGCACGGTGTCCAGTTCAGGAGCCTCACCGACTCCATCGACACCGGCACACCATCCCGGCGGTTCTTCTTCCACGTCATGGCGAGCCTTGCCGAAATGGAGCGCGAGCTGACCGTCGAGCGCACCCGCGCCGGGCTGGAAGTCGCCAAGCAGCTCGGCCGCAAAGGCGGCCGCAAGCCGAAGATGACCGACAGCAAGATCGAGTCGGCCAAGAAGCTGCTGGCCAGCGGGGTGCCGCCCAAGGACGTGGCCAAGAACCTCGGCGTGTCCATTCCGACGCTGTACCGCTGGGTGCCAGCCTCCACGCACGCTTAGCGTGCTTTATTTAATGAGATGGTCACTCCCTCCTTCCCAGTACTATGCTGAGGACAGGCTTTCATTCGGAGAACCATCATGGAAAACATTGCGCTTATTGGTATCGATCTGGGTAAGAACTCTTTCCATATTCATTGTCAGGATCATCGTGGGAAGGCCGTTTACCGTAAAAAATTCACCCGACCAAAGCTAATCGAATTTCTGGCGACATGCCCGGCAACAACCATCGCGATGGAAGCCTGTGGCGGTTCTCACTTTATGGCACGCAAGCTGGCAGAGTTAGGGCATTTTCCAAAGCTGATATCACCGCAATTTGTCCGCCCATTCGTTAAAAGCAACAAAAATGACTTCGTTGATGCTGAAGCTATCTGTGAAGCAGCATCACGTCCATCTATGCGTTTCGTGCAGCCCAGAACCGAATCTCAGCAGGCAATGCGAGCTCTGCATCGTGTCCGTGAATCCCTGGTTCAGGATAAGGTGAAAACAACTAATCAGATGCATGCTTTTCTGCTGGAATTTGGTATCAGCGTTCCGCGAGGTGCTGCCGTTATTAGTCGACTGAGTACCCTTCTTGAGGACAGTAGTTTGCCTCTTTATCTCAGCCAGTTACTGCTGAAATTACAACAGCATTATCACTATCTTGTTGAGCAGATTAAAGATCTGGAATCTCAGTTGAAACGAAAGTTGGACGAAGATGAGGTTGGACAGCGCTTGCTGAGTATTCCCTGCGTTGGAACGCTGACTGCCAGTACTATTTCAACTGAGATTGGCGACGGGAAGCAGTACGCCAGCAGCCGTGACTTTGCGGCGGCAACAGGGCTGGTACCCCGACAGTACAGCACGGGAGGTCGGACGACATTGTTAGGGATTAGCAAGCGGGGCAACAAAAAGATCCGAACTTTGTTGGTTCAGTGTGCCAGGGTATTCATACAAAAACTGGAACACCAGTCTGGCAAGTTGGCCGACTGGGTCAGGGAGTTGTTGTGTCGGAAAAGCAACTTTGTCGTCACCTGTGCTCTGGCAAACAAGCTGGCCAGAATAGCCTGGGCACTGACGGCGCGACAGCAAACTTACGAAGCATAAAGGCAGAAATACACCAGTTTAAACAATCATTCATCTGGTTTTGCGAATACTGATATTGATGATACTAACGGCCCACCGGCCTGTTGAGGAACCTGTAAAACGGAAAGGCTCATTGAAGCCGTATATTTTCTGGAGGTTCATCAGGCGCGGAACTCATCGAGGCGCGGGAATAAAATCCCATTCAGACGCCGGATAGATTCAAGCAAGCCAACTTGTCGTCAAAATCGGTGTTGCAAAAACGGGAGTGACCATAGATTCCGTTTTCTGAGACGACCCCTATCTGTTCAACCGCCGGGCGAACGGCATCGATGAAATCTGGTACATCTGCCCGGACAGGCCGACGCTCGTCCGGGTGCAACGGGCAATTTTGGCGGTGGATGAAATCGTGAACCCACAGACCGGCGAGGCCCGAAAAACGGCAGAGCTGGACCGGGAACGGCTGTTTGCCTGCTTCAAATTCATGGTCATGGTCTGAGGTTAATCATTCATTTATGAGGTGTTTTATGACAAACCGGATTGCGGTTGTGGGCCGGGAGGCCCTGCTTATGGTCGGGGCGATGGCCGGAGGGCTGTGTGTGCTGGCCGCGCATCTGCTGAAATTGTTCTGGCGCGTGCTGCCGGTGTTTCTGCTGCTCTACGGGTTCGTGCAGTTTCTGGCGAGGAACCCGGCGATCCGTGACTGGTTGTTCCTGCATTTCGGGCAGGGAGGCACGGCGGCGATCCTGATCGGTGGTACCCTTCTTTGCCTGCGTCGTCTGATGAAATGACGGCAGACAGCACCGGCCGCGTCGGTGCTGTTATTCCTCCCCGAGCTGGTCCCGCATTGCCAGCCAGAGCGTTTCCGCGTCCTCGTGCAGCCGTTCGCACATGTCGGCCGCGGTATCCATATCCAGTTCGTTCAGCTTTTCCAGCAACAGCAGCGACTGATCCCTGATGAATTTTGCCATGTTGAGGGCGGTTTTTTCCTGTTTCGTCATGTTTCTTTCCTTCCGGGCATGGTGTGCGCCTGTCGGGTATACTGTCTCAAAAATAGCGGGGTGAGACAATGGCGTGGGTGACGGTGAGACAGGCCACGGAACTGACGGAAAAAGCCCGAAGTTCCCTGTATCGGGATATGGCTAAAGGCCGCGTATCATACCGGACGGAGGCTGATGGTGGTCGTGTCGTAGATACCAGCGAGCTTATCCGGGTGTACGGTGAGTTAAGACTGATTGAGACTCATGATCGGGACGGGTTGAGACTGCCGGATGAGACTGAAAAAACGGTATCAGAGGCGCTGATTGCGGAGATAAAAGCGCTGCGGGAAGAGGTGGCCGGGCTGCGGCAGGAAATGCAGGCCATGAGACTACTGGAACACAAAACGGAGACAGCAGAGACACCGCGCCGGTGGTGGCAATGGGGGAAGCGCTGACGCGCTGCGCTTGTCCAACCGGCGACGGCCACGCAATGAATTGCGCCCCCGTCACCCGTTATCAGCGGACGGAGTGGGGATTCTGGCGCTGGCCGACTACGGCCAGAACCCGGATTTTCTGCGCCGGGTCATTCACATCATAGAGGACATGCTGTCCCATCAGGCTTATCCGGCGAACGTCCTCGCCATAGCGTGAGTCCACTTCGTAGAGACGCGGAAAGTCTGCCAGCTTGTCTGCGGCCGCAAGAACGCGATCGGTGACGTTCCGCGCATCCCACAGAGATGAATTTTCCGCGATGTAGTCAAACAGTGCCGTTACGTCCTCGATGGCTCCCTGCTTCCATTCCACGTCATACGGCATCACGCAGTTCCTGATAGCGACCATGCAGCCGCTGGCGGAGTTGTTCCGTGGTCATGCCCGGGCGTGTATCAGCGCGGGCTGCAGTCACTTTGGCGCGAACCTGATCTTCATACTCGGCCTGTGCCAGTTCTTCGTTAGCCAGGCGCTGCAACAGTGCTGCCTTGTCCGGGCCACCTTCCGGCAGTATGCGGGGCAGACTTTCGGCCAGTTCCCGCAAGAAGTTGGCGTTTTCGTAGTGTGTGGTATTGCTCATTACAGAGCCTCCGGGGTTGATGCGTCGACATGAAGGAGTTTAGCAGGGACACTCCCTGAAAAATATGCTGAATCCGGTACGCGAAGCGTTACTTCCTTGTACTGGCTGTTCTCTGTTATTCGTGCTGTCTTGCAGGCTTACTGCGGGTTGCTGTCTTTTTTTTCTCGCTGCCTGAGTCCCTCAGCAAAACCGACCATCCAGCCTAATGGATCATGCTGCGCAGCCCCTGACAACAGCGCGTCAGATTCCAGTCCGGCTTGTCGTCCTGCCTCTCTGACATCTTCTCGTACCCATACCGCAATTTGCTTATAACCCGCCTCGCGCATACGTGCTTTATAGGCTGCCTGGCCGCGTGCATTCTTGATCAGATACTTGCGGTTGCTAGTGATATCGCGTGTCTTGTTGTTTGAACCGGTCATTAATTCCTCAGGCATTACAGAGTTGTCGTACACACAGAAAACATTACTAGTAATTATGATTGTTGTGAGTATTCCAGGGAGAAAATGAGAGATTTCCCGCGCAAAAGGGCGCTTTTTGGCGGTTTCAGGTGGTAAACGCACTGAAACGGGCCGCCATGCAGTCCGGTGCATAGCCATTCATGCCATCAGAATTCATCAGGCAAGTTTTGCGGGGTTTTCGCCGGGTAAGCTGTGGTTTTCACCGGCTTCGCGCTGAAATCGCCCTGAGCGCGTTTTAGCGGTGCGTACAATGAAGCCTTTATGTTAAATAGGGGCTTTTGTTGTCCGGAAAAGGCTGAGCAAAAATACGATAAACAGTGTCATACCGGTAACCAGCATGACATAGCCGGCTGTTGGGTTATAAGTCAGACAGAAGGCTGTGCAGGCACTGGGGGCGTGTATGCGAAAAAGCCCGGCAAAACACAGACTGGCCGAGAGTCCGTAAAATAACGATCCTGCGATAACGGTCAGCATAATTCTAAACATTGTCCCTTTGTCCCTTTGACCCTAATCATCCTCATCTTTTTTCTAATATGCCCCTTAAAATCAGGATGTTGATTGTTTTGTATGCAAGAAATGGACTAAAGAAATTTGTTTGTGATCCCATTCTCGTTTCTGCATATGAACAAAAAAGCCCCGCACATGGGCGGGGCTGAATGCTGCGAGTCTGCGACGGTGACTTATCCCGGAAGCGTCCAGTCAGGTCGTTCAAAATGGCAGGTATAGCCGTCGGGATTATGCTGCAGGTAATCCTGATGCTCTGGCTCTGCAGACCAGAACTCACCGGCCTGCTCTACTTCTGTCACCACGACTCCGGGCCAGACTCCTGAATCATCTATTTCACGGATAAGCTGGTTTGCCTGCTGCTTTTGCTCCTCTGTGGTGAAAAAGATGGCTGAGCGGTAGCTTGAGCCGACGTCATTACCCTGACGAAGTATTGTTGTAGGGTTGTGAATACTAAAGAAATATTCCAGTAGTTTTCGGTAGCTCAGTTTATCCGGGGAATACACCACCTTCACCGCCTCCGCATGTCCTGGGTGGTGCTGGTATGTCGGGTTATCATTACGTCCGCCGGTATAGCCCACTTCGGTGCTGACCACGCCATTGAGTTTGCGGATCAGCTCCTGGACACCCCAGAAACAACCACCGGCAAGGATTGCCACATCAGTTTTCATGCTTATCTCCTTTCTCAAACAGGGGAAGAAATTCACCGTATCCTTCTGTTTCCAGAGCGCCTTTCGGGATAAAACGCAGTGAAGCCGAGTTAATGCAGTAACGTAATCCACCGGTATCCTGTGGCCCGTCAGGGAAGACGTGTCCCAGATGGCTGTCACCGTGACGGGAACGCACTTCAGTACGCACCATGCCATGACTGAGGTCGCTCAGGTTGTGGACGTTGTTTTCCACTGGTTTGCTGAATGCCGGCCAGCCACAGCCCGAATCAAATTTGTCCTTCGACGAGAACAGTGGCTCACCGGAGACGATATCCACGTACAGTCCGTCCTCAAAGTGGTCGTCATATTCTCCGGTAAACGGGCGCTCAGTGGCGCTTTTCTGGGTGACGCTGAACTGCAGTTCCGTCAGTGCCTGAATGGTCTGTGGGTCTTTTTTATACGGTTTGTTCATATCGCTCTCCTGACAAATCTCACTCACCGGGACGGGTCCTGCTCATGAATAAGATCCAGATAGTGTTTTTCAAAGTCCGGGTTGGCGGGGAGCGACTTATTTTCCAGGTAGCGCTCTAAAAAGTAGCGGGGAGTGATCCCCGCCCGAAAGGCGGCTTCCATGCCTCTCACCATGAACCCGGGAGTGGTGTCATATTTGCTGGCCAGAAATATCAGGCTGCTGCGTAATTCAGGGTCACCCCATGGCTGACAATGCGTCAGACGAGCGGGGTTTGTGCACGGCGCTGAGTTGCTTCGCCCTCCGGTTAATCAGTGTCCGTCGCAGGTCATGACGCAACAGCACCAGTCCAGCCCCAATCAGAAGAACATCCTTGATAATGAAGCTGTCAATGCGACCCAGCTGCGGCAGAAGGCTCAGGGTGACGATGCCGGTGCCTGCCACCATCAGGGCGCCTGCTGCACCCACTGCCGGCCGGAAAAATCCGGCAATCAGGGCCAGAAGGGTGATATTTTCCACCACGCCGAGTGCGTAGCTGAGCCCCTGAACGCCGAGAGCCGGATACAGCGCACCGAGCCAGGTGCCTGGCAGCAGGTGGTGAAGGGCATTGGCCTCGAAGGCAAACCATTTGTAGGTGCCAAACAGGGCGAAGATGAAAATCACTGACAGCCGCAGAACCATAATGTCCAGGCCTGACGTTTTACGAAGTAACCGGCGCAGTTGTGTCTCGACGTTATTTTTCATGGTGTGTGTCCTTTTATTTTCGTTTTGTGTTTATGCAAACAGCGTGGCGCGGGCATGAACGAAACGGGCCTGCTCAAGCTCAGAAATCAGATAAGCGGCAGCGCCATGTTCAAGGGCTTCGCGGATAACCTCCCGCTCCAGCTCATCCACGGAAGACACCCAGCCAACAGAGAGTGTACGGACCGGTACCAGAGCTGCTTTTTCTTCCTCAGTAAGATCGGATTTGATGATGACCGGTCCATGGGCTTTACGGGTGAAGACAGCGATAACGTCGTTGATAAGTGCTTTCATGATGATGCCCCCTGCATGTCTGTTTTATTGTGTTGTCGTGTTGTTAATATTTATTCTACCTACCAGTAGATAGATTGGCAAGGGGTAACTGGAAATTAAACGCAAGGAAAGTCTTAATGTCTTCTGAGGCCCCCGGAATACAGGCGTTGTCAGCGGTGATTTTTTTGAGTGCTGGCTGCCCCGGTTAAACCGGGGCAGCCACAGGCGTGGCTTTACGGGCGGGAGAGTAGCTGAATAAGCGCGCTCATGGTGCGGGAACAGGCATCATGAGGAGGGATCCGATTGAGCATCAGGGCCCCTTTAATGGCGCTGCCGATGATAATGGCCACGTCAGCCGGCTCAGCAGTAAAAGCCAGTTCACCGCTTTCACGACCCGAAACCAGCACACTGGTCAGGATGCGCAGGTCGGTTTGTGCCAGTCGTGAGGTGGCTTTCTGAAGAGGTTCTTCAAACAGGGCGCTGTCGGACAGCATGGCGTGAATGCCACACATCTGGCCGCTGTCGGCGCATTTGAGAAATGCGTCCATATAACCCTGCAGACGGGCTTTACCCGGTGGCAGCTGTAACAGGGCAGCTTCCAGTTTCAGCAGGCTGGCCTCCTTGTATTCACAATAGGCAAGCCCGAGGTCGGTTTTGGTCTGAAAATGGTAATGGATACTGGCCTTCCGTATTCCCAGACCGTCAGCGAGATCAGCATAGCTGAAGCCCTGGTAGCCGTTCTGCTGGATAAGGGTATCAGTCAGTTCAATCAGACTGTCATGGGTGGACATAATGTTCTCCTGGCACCTGCGGGTGCCTGTTATTCAGACACAACTGCGCCCGGAAACCAGAAGGGTTCCGGGCGCAGTTGCGAGGGTAACGGGTATTCAACGATACAGGACAGCGGTACCGGAAAGTTTATTCATACCGGTGGCACTGGTGATGCGGTAGTGTGTGGCCCCGGCATCAGCGGCTTTCATATCCAGTGAGGCCACCAGGTCATCCAGGGTGGTGAAGCCACCGGAAGAGACCACCCCAATTTTTTGCAGCGATGCTGCTTCGCTGCGGGAAACCATTTGCGGGCTGGCGGCATAGCTCAGTGCGCTGGCGGACAGGGCGATGATGGCAAGGGTGGTTTTGATGATGTTTTTCATGATGACGCTCCTGATGTTCTGTTGTGTGTTTTTGTTTGTGTGTCGTGTTGTTAAAATCAAATCTACCAACCAGTAGATAGGTTGGCAAGTGTTAATTGGGGTCCGCTTGGAAAACGGAATCTATGGTCACTCCCGTTTTTGCAACACCGATTTTGACGACAAGTTGGCTTGCTTGAATCTATCCGGCGTCTGAATGGGATTTTATTCCCGCGCCTTGATGAGTTCCGCGCCTGATGAACCTCCAGAAAATATACGGCTTCAATGAGCCTTTCCGTTTTACAGGTTCCTCAACAGGCCGGTGGGCCGTTAGTATCATCAATATCAGTATTCGCAAAACCAGATCAGTAATTCTTTAAACCGGTGTATTTCTGCCGTTATGCTACATAAGTTTGCTGTCGTGCCGTTAGGGCCCAGGCTATTCTGGCCAGCTTGTTTGCCAGAGCACAAGTGACGACAAAGTTGCTTTTCCGGCACAGTAAATCCCTGACCCAGTCGGCCAATTTTCCAGACTGGTGTTCCAGTTTTTGTATGAATACCCTGGCACACTGAACCAACAAAGTTCGGATCTTTTTATTACCTCGCTTACTAATTCCCAGCAATGTCGTCCTACCTCCCGTGCTGTACTGCCGAGGTACAAGCCCTGTTGCCGCCGCAAAGTCACGGCTGCTGGCGTACTGCTTCCCGTCGCCAATCTCAGTTGAAATAGTACTCGCTGTCAGTGTTCCGACGCAGGGAATGCTCAGCAAGCGCTGTCCAACCTCATCTTCGTCCAACTTTCGTTTCAACTGGGATTCCAAATCTTTAATCTGCTCAACAAGATAGTGATAATGCTGTTGTAATTTCAGCAATAACTGGCTGAGGTAAAGAGGCAAACTATTGTCCTCAAGAAGGGTACTCAGTCGGCTAATAACGGCAGCTCCTCGGGGAACGCTAATGCCAAATTCCAGCAGAAAAGCATGCATTTGATTGGTTGTTTTTACCTTATCCTGAACCAGGGATTCACGGACACGATGCAGAGCCCGCATTGCCTGCTGAGATTCCGTTCTGGGTTGCACAAAACGCATAGACGGACGCGATGCAGCTTCACAAATAGCTTCGGCGTCGACAAAGTCGTTTTTATTGCTTTTAACGAACGGGCGGACAAATTGTGGTGATATCAGCTTTGGGGAATGCCCCAACTCTTCCAACTTGCGTGCCATAAAGTGAGAACCGCCACAGGCTTCCATTGCGATGGTTGTAGCGGGGCATGTCGCCAAAAATTCGATCAACTTTGGCCGGGTAAATTTTTTACGGTAAACAGCCTTCCCGCGACGATCCTGGCAATGAATATGGAAAGAGTTTTTACCCAGATCGATACCAATGAGCGCAATGTTTTCCATGATAGTTCTCCGAATGAAAGCCTGTCCTCAGCATAGTACCGGGAAGGAGGGAGTGACCATCTCATTAATTATCCCACGCTAAGACTATATTTTGTACAGCAGTGGAGAAGGATGAGAGACCAGCAGTTCATTAACAGGGACTCCTTTTTGCTTAAGCGGCTCAATGGTTCTTTCTATATAAACCGTATTCCAGAGTGTTATCGCCGCCGTATGTAGTGTCAGCGCCGGTGGCGTGGTAACGCTGATCCTCCCACCCCCAGATCCCTGATTTCATTCAGCCGGTGCATGAAGGATGCTCGCCCAAGGGCCTCACCCTTATTCAGCCCCGCCTGTATGCATCGGCCTAAGCCTTTATCGCAAAATCAGTCCAGCATAAACAGCGTCCGATCTCTGCAGAAAATCGCCCTCTGCGCTACGAGTTTGAACGCATTTACTCTGTTTATAGGTAACATTCGCTCCACGATATAATGATATCGGCAACGTATTCAGCATCCTGAGCATGAGTCAGAAGGTGATCCGCCTTACCCAACGAAATGAAACTCTTGGGATGCTTTGCTGCTTTGAATATTTTTTCGGCCTGCTCAATTAACACAGTATCATCTTCAGTCGCATGAAAAATAAGCAGAGGCTTGTTCATGGCGAACACCTTATGAGCGATTTTGTGTTCCTGAATATTGTCCAGCATCTGTTTCTTTAAGGTAAATACCCGCCCGGCCAGCTCAACGGGATAGGCTCCATGCTGGTTAATGTTTTCAACATCATCCTTAAAAAGACGTTTTACGTGTGTCAGTTCTCCGGGTGATCCTATGGTGACAACGGCCTTTGCCTCAGGAACTTCGCCGGCAATAGACAGAATGGCCGATCCCCCCAGGCTATGGCCGATGAGCAAAGAAGGCGCTTCGTACTGTCGGCGGAGATAATCTACCGCGCAAAGCAGGTCCGAAATATTGGATGAGAAGTTGGTGTTGGAAAAATCCCCTTCGCTGTTTCCCAGACCAGTAAAATCAAACCGGAGAACGGCGATAGCATTCTCTGTCAGTTTCCGCGCAATACGCGCCGCGCCTTTGAGGTCTTTGCCACACGTAAAACAATGAGCTAACAGCGCAAACGCTTTAGGATTTTCAGGAAGTTCAAGCAATCCGGCCAGTTCTTCACCAGCCGCATTTTTGAACGTAAATTTTAGTTTTTTCATAGGATATTCCAGGTCTTAAACTGATTTCATATGTTTGATCGCAGGGAAAAATAATCTTCTGCTCTGCATCTGGCATTACGCGTTTTCCTTCCTCTACTGGGGATGTGAAACAGAATTCATTCCGAATGCCTGTCCTCACCTTCCAGTTTGAAAGCTGATTATTGCTTCCTGTTCGGTGATCACTTACGCTATGCTACCAACTAGATGGTAGTTTACAAGAATTTTATGAGGTCTCACTGAATGGCCAATTGCGCGCTCATTCTTAAAATATCCCTGGCAATGCTGGCGTTTGCTGCAAACTCTATTCTGTGCCGTCTGGCCCTGCAGGGAGGCCACATTGATCCCCTTTCATTCAGCAGCCTCAGGCTGGCCAGTGGTGCACTCGTCCTGTCACCTTTCTTGTTTTATCACGCAAAAACTACATTATCGCTGTGGCGTCCGCTGAGCGGATTTTACCTCATGGTGTACGCAGTGCTCTTCTCTGTCGCCTATATCCATCTCGATACCGGGGCAGGTGCGCTGTTACTTTTTGGTGCCGTACAGTTTGCGATGGTGATCCACGGATTATTTAAAGGGGAATCACTCTCCGTTATGCGGGCTTGCGGTTTAGTTATTGCTCTGGCAGGAATTGCTGCCCTGCTGTTACCCGGGGCGAAGGCACCGCCGCTTTACAGTGCACTTATGATGATCGTTGCCGGATTAGCCTGGGCCGCCTATTCCGTCAGGGGGAGGGCGGGCCAGGCGGCCGGGGCTTCAACGGCGGCAAATTTTGTACTCGCCACGCCGATGGCTCTCGCTCTTTCGTTGCTGTTTATGAAGCAGGGTC
This sequence comes from Klebsiella sp. WP3-W18-ESBL-02, assembly GCF_014168815.1. NCBI lineage: Bacteria > Pseudomonadati > Pseudomonadota > Gammaproteobacteria > Enterobacterales > Enterobacteriaceae > Klebsiella > Klebsiella sp. WP3-W18-ESBL-02. The sequence goes on along the minus strand of NZ_AP021974.1, from coordinate 116,862 downwards.
ACTATGATGCTGCGGGCATTGCTTTGTCATTGCTGTCCGGTGCCGCCGCCTCAGCCGGTGCATATGTATTGTGGTATACCCTTTTACCCTCTCTCGGCTCTATCACCGCCAGCACCCTTCAGCTCAGCGTTCCCTGTCTGGCAATGCTAGGGGGTGTGGTATTCCTGGATGAATCACTGACGGTCAGAACGATATTTTCTGCCCTGGCGGTGCTGACTGGCATTGTGATGGTGACACGCGAGAAATCCCCCCGTCAGTCGATGACAAAGGCGAGAGAACCTTAATAACGCAATTAATTCATGCAGTTATGATGATTCTCTTATGTTAATCACACGAGCCAGTTTTCCCGCTCCGGCATCAGACTGACAGTAATACTGAGGTCGACGTTTCTGACTACACCTAAGGCAGGTTTATGAAATGAAATATGATTTTGATGAGTACGTAAGCAGAGAGAAAACAGACAGTCTCACCGTGGACGGCTGGCGGGAATACCTGTTTTCGGGACAGTCCGAATTTGCAATGCGGTATCCGGCAGAAGGGCTAATCAACCTCTGGGTTGCTGACATGGCTTTTGCCACACCAGAGCCGATTCTTCAGGCCATCAGAGACCGTCTGGATAGAAAAATACTCGGCTACACTAAAATCTACGACGAAGAATACTATGAGATCTTTGGCAGCTGGTGTGAGCGACAATATGGTCACCGTTTCAAAACGGAAGACATTGTGCTGTCTCCGGGCATTATTCCCGCGCTGAACCGTCTCGTCCCGCTTCTGACCGACATGGATGACAGTATTCTTATTATGACGCCTTCATATGGCCCGTTTAAAAAGGCGGGTGAATACAGTCAGCGTCGCGTGGTGTACTCGGCGTTAAAAAAATCAGCAGGCGGCTGGGAACCTGACTGGGAAGACTTTGCACGCAAAGCCAGTCAGGCCGATTTACGTGTGAAAATTCTTTTCCTGTGTAATCCGCATAACCCGACCGGACGAGTCTGGCGGCCTGATGAACTTAAGCGGATTATTGAAATTTGCCTGGCCAATGACATCTGGGTGATATCTGACGAAATTCACTGCGACCTGTCCCGAAGCGGTATCGGTCATACACCGGCCGCCTCTCTTTTCCCTGATTCTACACGGCACTGTTGCAAAGTTAGCGATGAGGCAGCCTTTTGTCTTATTCAAAGGCCTTACATTTCAAAAACTCTGCTTACCAGGCGCATTTCGCCCAGGGGATCACCATAATAAAATGCTGAGGCCTGGCCTTTGCGTAGTGCACGCATCACCTCAATACCTTTGATGGTGGCGTAAGCCGTCTTCATGGATTTAAATCCCAGCGTGGCGTCGATTATCCGTTTCAGTTTGCCATGATCGCATTCAATCACGTTGTTCCGGTACTTAATCTGTCGGTGTTCAACGTCAGACGGGCACCGGCCTTCGCGTTTGAGCAGAGCAAGCGCGCGACCATAGGCGGGCGCTTTATCCGTGTTGATGAATCGCGGGATCTGCCACTTCTTCACGTTGTTGAGGATTTTACCCAGAAACCGGTATGCAGCTTTGCTGTTACGACGGGAGGAGAGATAAAAATCGACAGTGCGGCCCCGGCTGTCGACGGCCCGGTACAGATACGCCCAGCGGCCATTGACCTTCACGTAGGTTTCATCCATGTGCCACGGGCAAAGATCGGAAGGGTTACGCCAGTACCAGCGCAGCCGTTTTTCCATTTCAGGCGCATAACGCTGAACCCAGCGGTAAATCGTGGAGTGATCGACATTCACTCCGCGTTCAGCCAGCATCTCCTGCAGCTCACGGTAACTGATGCCGTATTTGCAGTACCAGCGTACGGCCCACAGAATGATGTCACGCTGAAAATGCCGGCCTTTGAATGGGTTCATGTGCAGCTCCATCAGCAAAAGGGGATGATAAGTTTATCACCACCGACTATTTGCAACAGTGCCGGTTATCATTACGTCCGCCGGTATAGCCCACTTCGGTGCTGACCACGCCATTGAGTTTGCGGATCAGCTCCTGGACACCCCAGAAACAACCACCGGCAAGGATTGCCACATCAGTTTTCATGCTTATCTCCTTTCTCAAACAGGGGAAGAAATTCACCGTATCCTTCTGTTTCCAGAGCGCCTTTCGGGATAAAACGCAGTGAAGCCGAGTTAATGCAGTAACGTAATCCACCGGTATCCTGTGGCCCGTCAGGGAAGACGTGTCCCAGATGGCTGTCACCGTGATGGGAACGCACTTCAGTACGCACCATGCCGTGACTGAGGTCGCTCAGGTTGCGGACGTTGTTTTCCACTGGTTTGCTGAATGCCGGCCAGCCACAGCCCGAATCAAATTTGTCCTTCGACGAGAACAGTGGCTCACCGGAGACGATATCCACGTACAGTCCGTCCTCAAAGTGGTCGTCATATTCTCCGGTAAACGGGCGCTCAGTGGCGCTTTTCTGGGTGACGCTGAACTGCAGTTCCGTCAGTGCCTGAATGGTCTGTGGGTCTTTTTTATACGGTTTGTTCATATCGCTCTCCTGACAAATCTCACTCACCGGGACGGGTCCTGCTCATGAATAAGATCCAGATAGTGTTTTTCAAAGTCCGGGTTGGCGGGGAGCGACTTATTTTCCAGGTAGCGCTCTAAAAAGTAGCGGGGAGTGATCCCCGCCCGAAAGGCGGCTTCCATGCCTCTCACCATGAACCCGGGAGTGGTGTCATATTTGCTGGCCAGAAATATCAGGCTGCTGCGTAATTCAGGGTCACCCCATGGCTGACAATGCGTCAGACGAGCGGGGTTTGTGCACGGCGCTGAGTTGCTTCGCCCTCCGGTTAATCAGTGTCCGTCGCAGGTCATGACGCAACAGCACCAGTCCAGCCCCAATCAGAAGAACATCCTTGATAATGAAGCTGTCAATGCGACCCAGCTGCGGCAGAAGGCTCAGGGTGACGATGCCGGTGCCTGCCACCATCAGGGCGCCTGCTGCACCCACTGCCGGCCGGAAAAATCCGGCAATCAGGGCCAGAAGGGTGATATTTTCCACCACGCCGAGTGCGTAGCTGAGCCCCTGAACGCCGAGAGCCGGATACAGCGCACCGAGCCAGGTGCCTGGCAGCAGGTGGTGAAGGGCATTGGCCTCGAAGGCAAACCATTTGTAGGTGCCAAACAGGGCGAAGATGAAAATCACTGACAGCCGCAGAACCATAATGTCCAGGCCTGACGTTTTACGAAGTAACCGGCGCAGTTGTGTCTCGACGTTATTTTTCATGGTGTGTGTCCTTTTATTTTCGTTTTGTGTTTATGCAAACAGCGTGGCGCGGGCATGAACGAAACGGGCCTGCTCAAGCTCAGAAATCAGATAAGCGGCAGCGCCATGTTCAAGGGCTTCGCGGATAACCTCCCGCTCCAGCTCATCCACGGAAGACACCCAGCCAACAGAGAGTGTACGGACCGGTACCAGAGCTGCTTTTTCTTCCTCAGTAAGATCGGATTTGATGATGACCGGTCCATGGGCTTTACGGGTGAAGACAGCGATAACGTCGTTGATAAGTGCTTTCATGATGATGCCCCCTGCATGTCTGTTTTATTGTGTTGTCGTGTTGTTAATATTTATTCTACCTACCAGTAGATAGATTGGCAAGGGGTAACTGGAAATTAAACGCAAGGAAAGTCTTAATGTCTTCTGAGGCCCCCGGAATACAGGCGTTGTCAGCGGTGATTTTTTTGAGTGCTGGCTGCCCCGGTTAAACCGGGGCAGCCACAGGCGTGGCTTTACGGGCGGGAGAGTAGCTGAATAAGCGCGCTCATGGTGCGGGAACAGGCATCATGAGGAGGGATCCGATTGAGCATCAGGGCCCCTTTAATGGCGCTGCCGATGATAATGGCCACGTCAGCCGGCTCAGCAGTAAAAGCCAGTTCACCGCTTTCACGACCCGAAACCAGCACACTGGTCAGGATGCGCAGGTCGGTTTGTGCCAGTCGTGAGGTGGCTTTCTGAAGAGGTTCTTCAAACAGGGCGCTGTCGGACAGCATGGCGTGAATGCCACACATCTGGCCGCTGTCGGCGCATTTGAGAAATGCGTCCATATAACCCTGCAGACGGGCTTTACCCGGTGGCAGCTGTAACAGGGCAGCTTCCAGTTTCAGCAGGCTGGCCTCCTTGTATTCACAATAGGCAAGCCCGAGGTCGGTTTTGGTCTGAAAATGGTAATGGATACTGGCCTTCCGTATTCCCAGACCGTCAGCGAGATCAGCATAGCTGAAGCCCTGGTAGCCGTTCTGCTGGATAAGGGTATCAGTCAGTTCAATCAGACTGTCATGGGTGGACATAATGTTCTCCTGGCACCTGCGGGTGCCTGTTATTCAGACACAACTGCGCCCGGAAACCAGAAGGGTTCCGGGCGCAGTTGCGAGGGTAACGGGTATTCAACGATACAGGACAGCGGTACCGGAAAGTTTATTCATACCGGTGGCACTGGTGATGCGGTAGTGTGTGGCCCCGGCATCAGCGGCTTTCATATCCAGTGAGGCCACCAGGTCATCCAGGGTGGTGAAGCCACCGGAAGAGACCACCCCAATTTTTTGCAGCGATGCTGCTTCGCTGCGGGAAACCATTTGCGGGCTGGCGGCATAGCTCAGTGCGCTGGCGGACAGGGCGATGATGGCAAGGGTGGTTTTGATGATGTTTTTCATGATGACGCTCCTGATGTTCTGTTGTGTGTTTTTGTTTGTGTGTCGTGTTGTTAAAATCAAATCTACCAACCAGTAGATAGGTTGGCAAGTGTTAATTGGGGTCCGCTTGGAAAACGGAATCTATGGTCACTCCCGTTTTTGCAACACCGATTTTGACGACAAGTTGGCTTGCTTGAATCTATCCGGCGTCTGAATGGGATTTTATTCCCGCGCCTTGATGAGTTCCGCGCCTGATGAACCTCCAGAAAATATACGGCTTCAATGAGCCTTTCCGTTTTACAGGTTCCTCAACAGGCCGGTGGGCCGTTAGTATCATCAATATCAGTATTCGCAAAACCAGATCAGTAATTCTTTAAACCGGTGTATTTCTGCCGTTATGCTACATAAGTTTGCTGTCGTGCCGTTAGGGCCCAGGCTATTCTGGCCAGCTTGTTTGCCAGAGCACAAGTGACGACAAAGTTGCTTTTCCGGCACAGTAAATCCCTGACCCAGTCGGCCAATTTTCCAGACTGGTGTTCCAGTTTTTGTATGAATACCCTGGCACACTGAACCAACAAAGTTCGGATCTTTTTATTACCTCGCTTACTAATTCCCAGCAATGTCGTCCTACCTCCCGTGCTGTACTGCCGAGGTACAAGCCCTGTTGCCGCCGCAAAGTCACGGCTGCTGGCGTACTGCTTCCCGTCGCCAATCTCAGTTGAAATAGTACTCGCTGTCAGTGTTCCGACGCAGGGAATGCTCAGCAAGCGCTGTCCAACCTCATCTTCGTCCAACTTTCGTTTCAACTGGGATTCCAAATCTTTAATCTGCTCAACAAGATAGTGATAATGCTGTTGTAATTTCAGCAATAACTGGCTGAGGTAAAGAGGCAAACTATTGTCCTCAAGAAGGGTACTCAGTCGGCTAATAACGGCAGCTCCTCGGGGAACGCTAATGCCAAATTCCAGCAGAAAAGCATGCATTTGATTGGTTGTTTTTACCTTATCCTGAACCAGGGATTCACGGACACGATGCAGAGCCCGCATTGCCTGCTGAGATTCCGTTCTGGGTTGCACAAAACGCATAGACGGACGCGATGCAGCTTCACAAATAGCTTCGGCGTCGACAAAGTCGTTTTTATTGCTTTTAACGAACGGGCGGACAAATTGTGGTGATATCAGCTTTGGGGAATGCCCCAACTCTTCCAACTTGCGTGCCATAAAGTGAGAACCGCCACAGGCTTCCATTGCGATGGTTGTAGCGGGGCATGTCGCCAAAAATTCGATCAACTTTGGCCGGGTAAATTTTTTACGGTAAACAGCCTTCCCGCGACGATCCTGGCAATGAATATGGAAAGAGTTTTTACCCAGATCGATACCAATGAGCGCAATGTTTTCCATGATAGTTCTCCGAATGAAAGCCTGTCCTCAGCATAGTACCGGGAAGGAGGGAGTGACCATCTCATTAATTATCCCACGCTAAGACTGTTTTTTGTACAAAGCGGTATCGACTGTACGTAATGAGCGGTATTTTCCGGATCCCAGCTTAAGATTATTACGCCAGACGTAATCTCCACTCAGATTGATATGTTCCCAGCCCAGGGGAGAAAGATGAGAGACCAGTTGCTCATTTATCGGGATACCCTTTCGTTTTAGTGACTCAATAGCTCTTTCTATATATACCGTGTTCCACAACGTGATCGCTGCTGTCAGTAATGTCAGCCCGCTGGCGCGATAACTCTGATTCTCCAGCCCACGATCCCTTATTTCACCCAGACGGTGCAAAAAGACCGCTCGCGCAAGGGCATTACGGGCCTCACCCTTATTCAGCCCCGCCTGCACGCGTCGGCGCAGACCGGGATCACGGAACCAGTCCAGCATAAATAGTGTCCGTTCGATGCGGCCAATCTCTCTCAGCGCTTTGGCAAGTCCATTCTGTTTTGGGTAACTGGCTAACTTTTTCATCATCAGTGATGCGGTGACTGTCCCCTGCTTAATCGAGGTTGCCAGGCGCAATACCTCATCCCAGTGCGACTCAATGTCTTTGATATTTAGGCAGGTTGTTGATATGACAGACTGAAGCCCCGGATAGCGCTCGGCCTTTCCATGAATAAACAGCCGCTTGTCATGAAGATCACGGATCCTTGGCGCAAAAGCGAATCCCAGCAGGTGCATCAGGGCGAAAACATGTTCAGTGAAGCCTGCGGTATCGGTGTAATGCTCGGTAATTTCCAGATCGCTTTCATGGTACAGCAGGCCATCAAGCACGTGGGTTGAGTCGCGCACCCGGCTGATCACTTTGGCGTAGAACGGGCTGTATTGGTCTGAGATATGCGTATAAATCTGCACGCCCGGCTCCTGACCATATTTAAGATTGACCTGACCGGCATAACGTCCGTGACTGCCTACCCGAAAGTTCTGCCCGTCTGACGACGATGTTGTCCCGTCGCCCCAGAATGCGGCCAGAGGCCGCTCTTTCTGTGCGTTGACCAGCTCGGCCAGTGCCGCTGAATAAGTTTCATCCCTGATGTACCATGCCTGAATACCTTCGAGTGACGATCTTGTGGCCCCAGGGCAGGATTCCGCCATTTTTGTCAGCCCAAGGTTGATGCCGTCAGCCAGAATGGTGGTCAGCAACAGTCTTCCGTCTTTTGGTCTGACGTTATTATTTTTGAGGTGCGCGAAGTGACGCGTAAATCCCGTCCAGCTATCAACTTCTTCCAGTATCTCCGTAATTTTCGGATGGGGAAGCATGCCATAGACCAAATCTGCAAAGGGCGAAACACCTGAAGGAACGCTGTTCTCCAGTGGAGTGATTTTTACGCCTTTATCTGAGATATCTACATCGGGCAAATCACCGGCAAGCGCCATCGCGTTAACTTCTTCCAGCCGAGATGCAAGAAGAGTCATACGGGCCTGAAGGTATGCCTGGCTATCGGTCTGAACGGCCAACTGTAACTGGTCATTATGTCGGGATTTCTCAAACTCAGCAGTCGGGATGAGATAATCATCAAAATTTTTGTAGCGGCGCGATCCTTTTACCCAGATATCACCGGAACGTAATGGGCACTGTTGCAAAGTTAGCGATGAGGCAGCCTTTTGTCTTATTCAAAGGCCTTACATTTCAAAAACTCTGCTTACCAGGCGCATTTCGCCCAGGGGATCACCATAATAAAATGCTGAGGCCTGGCCTTTGCGTAGTGCACGCATCACCTCAATACCTTTGATGGTGGCGTAAGCCGTCTTCATGGATTTAAATCCCAGCGTGGCGCCGATTATCCGTTTCAGTTTGCCATGATCGCATTCAATCACGTTGTTCCGGTACTTAATCTGTCGGTGTTCAACGTCAGACGGGCACCGGCCTTCGCGTTTGAGCAGAGCAAGCGCGCGACCATAGGCGGGCGCTTTATCCGTGTTGATGAATCGCGGGATCTGCCACTTCTTCACGTTGTTGAGGATTTTACCCAGAAACCGGTATGCAGCTTTGCTGTTACGACGGGAGGAGAGATAAAAATCGACAGTGCGGCCCCGGCTGTCGACGGCCCGGTACAGATACGCCCAGCGGCCATTGACCTTCACGTAGGTTTCATCCATGTGCCACGGGCAAAGATCGGAAGGGTTACGCCAGTACCAGCGCAGCCGTTTTTCCATTTCAGGCGCATAACGCTGAACCCAGCGGTAAATCGTGGAGTGATCGACATTCACTCCGCGTTCAGCCAGCATCTCCTGCAGCTCACGGTAACTGATGCCGTATTTGCAGTACCAGCGTACGGCCCACAGAATGATGTCACGCTGAAAATGCCGGCCTTTGAATGGGTTCATGTGCAGCTCCATCAGCAAAAGGGGATGATAAGTTTATCACCACCGACTATTTGCAACAGTGCCCCTGAAACTGCCTTACTGCTGACTGGGACAGGAGCGATTCCACACCCAATGCCTCGACCCGGTGCCGGCTGTCACTCAGCACAAGGTCAAGGGCCAGCAGAATCGTGCTTTTCCCGGACTCATTGTCCCCGACCAGAATGTTACGGTCATGAGTGAAGCGCAGGTCCAGTTCCGGAAACTTTTTAAAGTTTTGCAGCATAAGCCGCGTGATCAGAGGCATCTTTTATTCCTTTATATACCGCTGACTGAAAGAGTGTCCGGCTGCGCCAGACCGCCTGTTTTGTTTTACAGCGTTATCTTACCCAGTCTTCCAGCACAAGACCCGGTACCCGCTCAAATTCCCGCGTATTATTCGTCACCAGCACGGCACCGGCGGCGATGGCGTGCCCGGCAATGGCCGTGTCGTTCGGGCCGATCGGCGTCCCGGCCATTCGCAGCGCCACCTTAATCTCCGTGGTGGCGTCCACCGCAGCGCGATCCCAGGGCAGGATGGCATCGAGGCGGGCGCAGAACGCGTCGACCAGCTCGACGTGGCGCGGGGAGGCCTTCGGGCCGGTGGCCCCGAAGCGCATTTCAGAATAAGTGATGGCCGAGACAACGATGCGCTGGCCGCGCAGCACCGCCTGCTCCAGGCGCTTCAGCACCGCTTCAGGCTGCTCGCGCATGATGAACGAGCAGATACAGGTGTCGAGCATATAGATCTTGTTCACAGGTTAAATCTTCCTTCGTCGCTGACAACGTCCTCGCGCTCCGCCATAAAGTCCGGGTCTGCCTTCTCGAACTGCGCGAACGAGCCCCAGGTCGGCCGGACGGGACGCAAAATAATGCTGTCCCCTTCCCGGACGATCTCCAGCTCGCTCACTCCCTCAAAATCCAGATCGCGGGGCAGACGAATGGCGCGGTTATTGCCGTTTTTAAAAATGGATACAGTTCTCATCATTTCCTCCTGGCCGACCGGCCTGTATGACTATGTTCAGTATATGCAGATGCAAAGCATATGTATAGTCATAGCATATGCAGATGGTAAGTATATGCGTATGTCAGGCCTATGCAGATGTGGGGCATATGGATATGTTAAACCTATACATAGTTCTCTCTTTTTCTGCTGAGATCCGAAAAAAGCTAGTTCCGGATCTGCTTTCCGGCCTCCGGTGCGCAGCGGCCCGGAAACACAAGATGTAGCGGTGTTACCAGCTGAGGATGACGCTATATGTTGTGTCCCTCCCCTGCCCCGCGACCGGCCGCTCACCACCGGAAAACGCCGCTTTGCTTATTCTCTCACCGTGGCACACTTCCGGAAACTTCGTAAAGCGCGAAAAGTCGGATCCGGACGGAACGGCCGTCCTGTAATTTAACGGCGTGGCTGTATGGCTGCTTGTTATCTCTAAGGTGATTATTTTGTATGTGAATTTCACGAAGTGAAATTAATGGCGACATAACAGTATGTTTCAGGCGGGCGTGAGTCAGCTGCATCCTTACGCTATACTGATATGCATATCATCAGTATGTATTCCGGAGTGCATTATGAAGCAGCGCATCACTGTCACCATAGACAGCGACAGTTATCAGTTACTGAAATCCGCAGACGTCAATATCTCCGCCCTGGTGAACAGGGCCATGCAGAATGAGGCCCGTCGTCTGCGTTCCGAACGCTGGCAGGCTGAAAATCAGGAAGGGATGGCCGAGGTTGCCCGCTTTATTGAGATGAACGGTTCATTCGCCGACGAAAACAGGGACTGGTGAGATGCAGTTTAAGGTTTATGCCTATAAAAGAGAGAGCCGCTATCGTCTGTTCGTGGATGTGCAGAGTGACATCATCGATACCCCCGGGCGACGGATGGTGATCCCGCTGGCCAGCGCCCGGCTGCTGTCGGATAAGGTTTCCCGTGAACTCTATCCGGTGGTGCACATCGGGGATGAAAGCTACCGCCTGATGACCACGGACATGGCCAGCGTCACGTCCTCCGTCACCGGGGAGGAAGTGGCCGATCTCAGCCACCGGGAAAATGACATCAAAAATGCGATAAACCTGATGTTCTGGGGAATTTGACAGCCTCCCCGCCCTGAAAGACATCGAGGATGTCAAAACGAAGCATTGCCGCAGAGCTTAACCCTCAGCATGAACTGCCCTCCGGAGCGGATGCCCTGCAGGCTTTCGCGGGGTCAGCTTAAACGAACGGTTCACACAAACACCCTTAAGTCAGTAAAAGGAAACCAGATGAACAGAACTGATGGCGAACCAGAGACAGACGTGATGGCCACCGCTTTCAGCACCATGCGCAAGTACGGCATGAATATCATCACCGCCACGCAGCATATGGATATTAATGCTTACGTGAAATCCGATCCGCGGATGCCGAGAACGCGGCTGCGTCGTTACCTGGGACAGTACGGCCTGCGCGGTGAGGCCCTGAGCGCGGAGGTAAGACGTATCGTCGCTGGCCCTGAACGACCAGATAACACGCTGAAAGCCGGAATCTTCTATACGTGGCCCTATGGCTGGGAGCCTGCGGATTTCACGCCAGTGATGAGGCGCATTTTCAAGGGAAAGCGCACCCGCCATGTGATGTTGTTTGATGAACTGCCTCAGCTGTTTGGCAAGAATGACTATTGAACCGGATACTATTTTTGAGGCGAGGTATGGGTACACCAACATTTAGCTCATTTAACGATGTGGTCCGGGAGCTTGAGGATGTATATGGCCACCAGGAGCTGTGGCTTTATTCTGGCCTTAATGAGGACAGCCCCATCGAGACAGCCCGCAGGCGTCAGAAATGGCGATCTCCAAAAATTCTCAAACGAAACGGCAGAATGGTGGCAGAACAATCAGGCCAGCCTGATTTCTGGGTGCTCACGGGTGACTACCATCTGCCGCAGTCTGAACACAGCGCTCCGCCGTGGAAAGCCTGCCTCATCAATAAGGTCTTTAAAGTGTATTGTTCACTTCACTGTTAGGGAAAAAAACATGACCGACTGTGTTACCCGGACTGGTGACGACAAAACAATGTGGCTCGTGACATTGCCGGAGATCATTACAAATAACAGTACCCGCCAGGAGGAAAATCTGGTCGTTATTCTGAGCAGGGAGGAATCGTGGGGGCCAACTTCTGACCATTTTCCCGACGGATTGTACCGGGTCTCCTGCATAATGACACTGTACCTTGCCGATACCGAACTGACGAAGACTCAGACTTTCACTGCAATCTACTGGCCTCAACAGAAGGCCCTGCATCTGTTTACAGATGAGTTCAGACTGGAACGCCGCCTGCAGGGACTCGGCCTGGGTAGCTGGATCACGCAGCAGTTTGTTCTCTGGGCCAGAGGCCTTCCGCCAGCAACCCTGGTTTTGCCGATTGAAATTTCCCGGGTTGATGAAGAAAACGAAGAAAACAAGATCCGGAGGGACAGGCTGTGGCACGCAATGGGTTTCCGGTTCCCGGCGGGGGAAACCAGCTCAATGCCGCTGCGGGCAGACGAACTGCAGTTGCCACGGGGCAGGTGCTCAACGCTCCGGGTGGAGCCCCTGGTATCCGCGGTACGCCGGCTGGAAGACTGTTATCGCGGGCTGCAGGAAAAAATCGTGCAGCTCGAAGGCAAAAAACGGTCGCAAAAACAGTTAATTACTTCACTTAAGAATCGTCCATTTTATCATCTGTTGCACAGGAAAGAGGGCCAGCTCCCGGACGAGAAATGTGACGCCCTGCCGCTGCGGGCAGAAAAACTGTCTCTGCCGCAGAGCGGGGATTCAGACCTGGAGGTGGCGCAACGGGCAACCGGGGTCATCCGGCTGGCTACCCTGTGTGCTCAGTCGCAGAAAAGAATCCTGGAGCTGGAAAGGGAGCTTGCCTCGCAAAGTGAGGAGCTCGTTGACCTGCAGGCACATCCCTTTTTTAACCTGCGGGATAAATACCGCGGCCAGATCCTGTTCTGGGGATGGGGGATGGGTTTTCTGTGCTTTATCTACTGGATGTTGGTGTCATGAATGTTCCCGTTCCATAGCCACCCACTGAAGAGGAGTGAAACCTGTGCCCGAAAATATCGTGTCTACCGTCATTGACGGGGTAGTTTTGTTTGTGACTTCGTCTGTTTTCTGGCTGGCCGTCGCTGGCTGGTTAGTCATCCTGACTCCGGTAATATTACGAAGAAAATTCTCGGCAAAGAAAAAAATTAACAGAAATTATGAATAACCTGGTTCCAGTTGGATCTCCGGCATCTCCCGGAACATTGCTCCCGGTGGCCATCGATTACCCTGCCGCCCTCGCCCTGCGCCAGATGGCGCTCGTGCAGGATGAACTGCCGAAATACCTGCTGGCGCCGGAAGTCAGCGCCCTGCTCCATTACGTGCCGGATCTTCACCGCAAGATGCTGCTGGCGACGCTGTGGAACACCGGCGCGCGCATTAATGAAGCGCTCGCGCTGACCCGGGGGGATTTTTCGCTGGTGCCGCCGTATCCGTTCGTGCAGCTGGCCACGCTCAAGCAGCGCACCGAGAAAGCGGCCAGGACGGCAGGTCGTGCCCCCGCAGGCAGTCAGGTCCATCGTCTGGTTCCCCTTTCCGATCACCACTATGTCAGCCAGCTGCAGATGATGGTGGCCACCCTGAAAATTCCGCTGGAAAGACGAAACAAGCGCACCGGCAGAATGGAGAAGGCACGTATCTGGGAGATCACAGACCGTACCGTGCGCACCTGGCTTAGCGAAGCGGTGGAGGCCGCAGCGGCCGACGGGGTGACGTTCTCAGTACCGGTTACCCCCCATACGTTCCGTCACTCCTACGCGATGCATATGCTGTACGCCGGCATACCTCTGAAGGTTTTGCAGAGCCTGATGGGCCACAAATCGATCAGTTCCACGGAGGTCTATACGAAGGTGTTTGCGCTCGATGTCGCGGCACGGCACCGGGTGCAGTTTGCTATGCCGGAAGCTGAAGCTGTTGCGTTGATAAAAAAGTTAACCCCAAACCAATCTACATAGGTCAACTATGGGTAATACCCCAGGTTTCGACCTAAAGTAGTTCTTGTGTGGGAAACAGTCCAAGCTTAATGGGGGCTTATCCAGCCTCACTTTTTACAGCTTTCAATCACATTAATTATGTTCAGAAAGGCCCTCATTGCCCTAAAGAAAAAAAATGCAGCCATGAAAATAAGGAATAATTGAGATACAACTCCTGCTAAATCATGGTTGCTACCAGCCACTGATAGCAACGTAAATAGTAATGCAAGCGAAAAATGTAAGGCGATTGTAGTATTTGAATTCATGTATATCCCCTTATGTATAGGACTGAGGCCATCCGCAAATTTTCACTATCGCGAAGTTGTTGCCTCGATATAAAAGGTGTTACCACCCTGAACAAGATAACAAGATAACAAGATAACAAGATAACAAGATAACAAGATAACAAGATAACAAGATATTATCGTTGTTTCGCTTCTGCGATTAATCTGGATATCTCTGTTTTTGATAAACTTTTTAGTGCCTCTACCGCTGCCCTGACTACGTCAGAACGATTCACTCTGCTTTTACCTGAAATCATTTCACCCGCTATAAGATCATCAATGTCTTTTAAGTTTTCTTCAAAAAAGGAAATGCTCACTGGTTTTGCTTTACTTACAGCCAATGGTCTCTCTGAAGTCACTTTGGTATTATCAATACCAGCAGTACCACCGTTAATAAACGCTGCCTCATCACGAGATGGAGTATTTGCTCTATTTCTCACAGAATAACCTCTTTAACTAACGATTCGATTTCTTGTTGTGCTTTGTCATTTTGCGTTTCAAAAATTGTCATTGATTCTGCCCAGGCATCTCGATGCGCTTTTCGATCACAAACTCGGGAACTAGCCAGACGCATTTCAGGATAATCCTTGAGTACGTCAGCTGCCTGATTTGCTTCATTGACAAACATGTTCGTGGGCGTCATGTTTAAAACGAGATATCCCCGGACGTCCTCATTAAAATCTTTTGCTGCTGTAAAAACAGAGCATGTATGAGGCACTACATCCAGGTCCATCTGAGAAGGCCGCAACGGAGAAATGAATACGTCAGCGGCCATCAACCCACTACGCATTTCTGCACTGTCGCGGCCAGCACAGTCTGCGATGACAAAGTCATAAGATTTCTCGTGTTCCTTTAGCATGGCTTTGATGTTGCCTGTTGCGCCAGTAACCGGAATATGGGGAAGATCTTCAGGACGATTGTTGTACCAGGTCAATACAGATTTCTGGTCATCTGCGTCGACAATGATCACTCTATTGCCCAGTGACATCAGATACGCAGCTATAGATACCGCCAGTGTACTTTTACCAACCCCACCCTTTTGACTACCCAATACTATTATCATCATAGCCTCATATTAAATTGTTAAGTTAACAACTTAATATTGCCAAACAGGCGACAATATTGCAATTTCTTTATTAAGTTAATATCTTGTTAAGTTGTTAACTGTGTGATTTATAACTGAATTGTTTTTGTATCTTAACAAATTAGTAAGATGTTAGGATAACAATATAACAAGATAGCAAGATAACAAGATAACAAGATGGCAAAGTGGTGCCTTTATCCGAAATCCCCATAGAACCACGTAATGCGGCTTTCAACTCCAGGCTACCTTTAGGGAGGGTAGTATCAACGGCACTGTTGCAAATAGTCGGTGGTGATAAACTTATCATCCCCTTTTGCTGATGGAGCTGCACATGAACCCATTCAAAGGCCGGCATTTTCAGCGTGACATCATTCTGTGGGCCGTACGCTGGTACTGCAAATACGGCATCAGTTACCGTGAGCTGCAGGAGATGCTGGCTGAACGCGGAGTGAATGTCGATCACTCCACGATTTACCGCTGGGTTCAGCGTTATGCGCCTGAAATGGAAAAACGGCTGCGCTGGTACTGGCGTAACCCTTCCGATCTTTGCCCGTGGCACATGGATGAAACCTACGTGAAGGTCAATGGCCGCTGGGCGTATCTGTACCGGGCCGTCGACAGCCGGGGCCGCACTGTCGATTTTTATCTCTCCTCCCGTCGTAACAGCAAAGCTGCATACCGGTTTCTGGGTAAAATCCTCAACAACGTGAAGAAGTGGCAGATCCCGCGATTCATCAACACGGATAAAGCGCCCGCCTATGGTCGCGCGCTTGCTCTGCTCAAACGCGAAGGCCGGTGCCCGTCTGACGTTGAACACCGACAGATTAAGTACCGGAACAACGTGATTGAATGCGATCATGGCAAACTGAAACGGATAATCGGCGCCACGCTGGGATTTAAATCCATGAAGACGGCTTACGCCACCATCAAAGGTATTGAGGTGATGCGTGCACTACGCAAAGGCCAGGCCTCAGCATTTTATTATGGTGATCCCCTGGGCGAAATGCGCCTGGTAAGCAGAGTTTTTGAAATGTAAGGCCTTTGAATAAGACAAAAGGCTGCCTCATCGCTAACTTTGCAACAGTGCCCAAAAATTTACGATCTCCAAACTGACCCCTTCCAGTACCATGCGTGCCACGGCCAGGCCCATGCCGCTGGTACCGCCGACGACGAGCAGTTTTTTACCTTTGAAAAAAGTGTTCATTTTCTGACTCCATTACTGGTGGGTAAGACGTTGCCGGCAGCGTGAAACTGCCGGCGGTTGACGGATTAAATACTGCAGCCATCCGTTCCGCAGGTCTGACCCGCAGTGGCTGAAAATTCGGTTTGCTGTTCATCCCAGACCTGACGCAGGGCATTCAAAAAGTTATCTGCTGCCTGAGCCCCGCTGATGGCATATTTTTCGTTCATCACAAAAACCGGAACGCCGCTGAGGCCAATAGACTGTGCGTGGGCTTCATCGTCGGAAACGGTGGCGCGAAAATCGTCATTTTCCAGGGCGGCTTCAGCGTCAGCTTTCGGCATACCGGCTTCTACGGCCATGGCAACGAGCTGCTGACGGTCAAAGAGAGAGCGACCTTCGGTGATACTGCCATGATAAAAACGTTCTTCCACCGCGTCCGCAATTCCGGCCTTACGCGCGGCAACCAGCAGGGTGTGTGCATCTTCTGTATCACCAAACATCATGCCGTCGAAGTTGTAGATCAGACCTTCAGATTTACCGGCGGTGCCCACCTGATTCATCATCAGCTCCGCTGAATGCTGACTGCCCAGCTTTTTAACGATGGCATCCTTAAAAGGCATCGCGGGAGTACCACCGGCCAGACGGTAGCTGTGATGGCGGATCACCACCTGGTCGCGAAATTCAAAGCGATTCAGACCCTGTTCAAATCTTTTTTTAGCAATCCAGCACCACGGGCAGACCAAATCTGACCAGATATCGATGGTAAGGGTGGGTTTCAGCGTTTGCATAATGATTCCTCAAAGACGTTGGGCGGTCGGATCTCACTTATCAGAGAACCGCGACCGTATGGGATTTATTGCGCCTGCCAGACCGGGTAATCGGTATAGCCTTTTTCCGGGGAACCACTGACGCCGTAGTAGGTGGCGCGGTCACTTTCTGCCAGTGGCCAGCCGTTTTGCATTCTTTCAACCAGATCCGGGTTAGCGATGTAGGGCACACCAAATGCCACCAGATCCAGCTCATCATCTTCCAGAGCCTGCTCTGCGATATCACGGGTAAAACCGCCGGCAGCGATGATGGTGCCTTTAAACGTGTTGCGAAAACGGCGGCGGAAGCCTTCCGGAAGTGGCGCTTTGATGTACACCGGCTGATAGTAAAGGTGTACGTAGGCCAGTTCCCGCTGACCGAGCGCGTCGGTGATGGCTGACCAGGTTTGCTCTTCACCTTCATACGGCGCGAGGTCATAAATGCGGCCGAACGGTGACAGGCGCACGGCAACGTGGCTGTTACCCACGGCTTCCGCCACGGCGTCAATGGTCTCCAGCAGGAAACGCTGACGATTTTCCACCGAGCCGCCGTATTCGTCGGTGCGGGTGTTCAGTTCGCTACTGAGGAACTGGTCAAAGATGAATCCGTTTGCCGCCATGATTTCCACGCCGTCAAAGCCGGCTTCCATCGCCAGGCGTGCGGAGTGCACGAAGTCTGCAGTGATGCGTTTAACTTCATGCGTTTCCAGCGCGCGTGGCTGGCTTGGTACAACCGGGCCCGGTTCTCCGGATTCGGTCAGCGCAAAAACGGTGGTATTGACCGCCTGAACGGTGCCCGCTGAAACCGGCGCTATGTGGCCTGGCTGAAGAGAGACGTGAGACATACGGCCGACGTGCCAGAGCTGCGCGAAAATACGGCCACCTTTGGCGTGAACCGCTTGTGTCACCTTACGCCAGCCCTGGACGTGTTCGTCGTTGTAGATACCAGGGGTATAAAGGTAACCCCGGCCTTCTTCTGAAACCGGCATCCCTTCGGTGATGAGCAGGCCAGCAGAAGCACGCTGTGCATAGTACAAAGCCACGACCTCATCCGGCACGTCATTCATGGTGCGGGTGCGGGTCATCGGTGCCATGACTACACGGTTTTTTAACGCCAGGCCAGACAGATTGTAGGGGGTGAAAAGCTTACTCATCGTATACCTCACAAAAAACAAAAAGGAGTATCCCGGCAGGGATTTGCACAGCCCGGCAGTATCATCGACTGGACGTCGCGCACTGGAGTTGCATAAACATCTGATGGGTGGCAATATACCAACCATCTAGTAGGTAGGTCAATGGCTGTGTCGTATTTTTTTGTCATAACGCAGCCATTTCTGAATTGTCACTCATTTTGCGAGGTCATCACCATGCGTACATTAACAGCTTATAACGAAGATAATTTCCGCCAGATAGAGCAGTACAACGGAATATCGGTGGTACGTTTCTCTGCACCCTGGTGTCCGCCCTGTCAGGCCAGCGAAGAAATGTTCAGTCAGTTTGCAGACCGGCTCGATAGAGATATTCAGGTGGGGAAAGTCAATGTAGATCAGGCGCCGGTGCTGACAACCAAATACGAGATCTGGGGGCTGCCGTCTGTGCTGATATTTCATGAAGGGCAATTAGTTAAACGCATACCGGGTGTGAAACCTGCATCGGTATATGCTCAGGCTATTGCGGACATAAAAAAAGGGCAGTAATGCCCTTTTAACGTGGAATTTATTAATGCTTAACCGCGTGCCTGACCGACGGCATCCAGAGTGCGGGCTGAATAAATGACCGCCGCGCCAGCGTTGAGGTTAATCGCCACGCCCAGCGCTTCAGCAATTTCAGCGTCGGTTGCACCGGCTTTCACAGCGGCGTCGGCGTGAAAAGCAATACAGCCGTCGCAGTGGGTTGTGACTGCGCACGCCAGGGCAATGAGTTCACGCACTTTTGCGCCCAAAAGGTCAGTTTTGTTACCTGCGTTGCCCAGGGCAACCACGCCTTTCATGGTCTCGGGGGTCAGTTTGCCCAACTCGCCTAAACGTTGCATTAACTCTGAGCGATAGTTGTTCCAGTCCAGCATAGTGTCATTCTCCTGAATGAGGGGTATTAAGAAGCAGTTTTATATACTTAAGGCTGTTGGCGAAGACTTCGGGTCTGGCCGTTGCATGCGCCACTACGCTTGAGCCTTCACAGACATTAATGATCATCAAAGCAATATCTGATGGTTCGGCATGGGATGAAAACTCACCTGACTCCATGCCCGCCCTGACGACTTTTGTGAGCCACTCGATTTGCATATCGAAATAAAGTGATGTCTGTACAGTAATTGCCTGAGGCAGATTGGCGGTCTCTGCTGACAACGCACAACACAGTGGCAGTAGCGAAGCTTTATGGCTTTGCGCGAAGATATCGATGTAAGCCGCAATTCTTCTCTCCGCGCTTTTCTCAGTCGCCTCTATCTGCTCAAATACGCGTTGTGTATCAGAGAACGCCTGTATTACCACCTGCTCACCCAGAATATCTTTGGTCGGGAAATGGTGATGAATACTGGCCTTGGTGATACCCACTATTTTTGATAAATCAGCATAGCTGAATACTGAATACCCTTTTTCGCGCATCAGGTGTTCTGCTTCGCTGAGCAGCCGTTCCCGTGTCATGGTTGTCATAATTACTCCATATAATCTACTAGTTGATAGATTATATTGTTGCTATTTTTCCGTAGCAAGTTGTATCACTGACTCAGTATCGTGCAGAGCTGAACGTCACTGCCATCCTGCATTCTGAATGGCAGCATTACATCTCTGACATCACGCCAGGCGTGTAATCATTTCAACCGGATTAGCCAGAGTATCGTGGATTGGCGAATTCTTTTGCATTTCGCTGACCAGCGCTTCTAACTCCTCGCGACTGGCGGTCTTGCTCGTAAGGTGAACATCGACGCGAATAGATTTCGCACCTTTACGCACGTTGCTGTCCAGCCCAAGGAAGCCGTTGAGGTTGATATCGAAATTAAGATCCAGCTCGATACCGTCCAGGTCGATCCCTTTTTCAGCAGCCATCATGGTAAGGGTGGCGGTATAACAGCCAGCCAGCGCCTGCATGATGTATTCAGTCGGGCTCATGCCGGTATCGGTGCCGAGTAAACCTGCGGGTTCATCACCGATATTAGAAAATTTCCCCACACGGCTGGTATCGATAACGCCGTTCTGGATTGTGGCGCCGGTCTCTGTGCGAACGGTTAATCCGCCGCTGGAACGGGCTTTCATCTGGAAAGTCAGGTTACCCAGACCAGGCTGGCTGCGAACTGCTTCACGGGTATTGTGGATCGCAGCTGCGTCTGCAGAAGGTTTAACGGTAGTAGACATAATGGCTCCTGTAATTTCTTGATAAAAGGTATAGCTGGTGTAACCAGCACCAATCATCTAGTTGGTAGATTAGTGTCGCGAACCTCTTTTGTCTACTCTTTTATAAAAAATAGGGGGAAAAGAACCCAGCAGGCTGTTTTATTTCATAATAACCATTTGATTTTTTTATAATCTTCCCAGCCGCTCACTCTTGCAGCAATCCAGCCTTTACCCGAAGGATAGTCTGGCGGGTGGTATTAAATTCCCGGGCAATAGCACTGATACTGATGCCAGCATTTAGGCGCTCTGTCACTGTTTGCTTTTGTTCCTCGCTCAGGATGGGGGGGCGACCGAAGCGTTTTCCAGCCGCTTTTGCCCTCGCAATACCTGAATACGTTCGCTCAAGCAGCAAATCCCGCTCAAACTCCGCTACAGCAGAAATTACCTGCATAGTCATTTTTCCGGCCGGACTGGTCAAGTCAACGCCTCCGAGTGCGAGACAATGAACGCGAATATCTAAAGCCGCCAGTTGCTCTACTGTTTTTCGGATATCCATCGCATTACGACCCAGACGGTCAAGTTTGGTGACAATCAGTACATCCCCATTTTCCATGCGATCTAGCAACCGGATAAATCCGGGGCGTTCGCTGGCAGCAACCGAGCCACTGATATGCTCCTCAATAAGTCGTTGGGATCTGATGGCAAAACCCGCCGCTTCAATTTCACGACGCTGGTTTTCTGTGGTCTGTTCCAGAGTTGAGACCCTGCAGTAGGCAAAAACACGTGACATGGGAAACTTTCCGTACGAAATGGATGTCCGAATTATAACGTGTGTCCGAAATTAATTTCACTAAGTTTCGGACATGTGCTGTAAGTGGTGTACGAAACCGACCGGTTTCGGTCACAGCGAACAAATAACAGATGAAAACTATACGCGAGGGAGGCATTTATGCCACGGCGACAGATACTGAGCAGCGAAGAGCAGGAACGCTTACTGGTTATACCAGATGATGAAATTATTCTGACCCGAATGTGTTTTCTGAACGAACCGGATATTGCGCTCATTAATAAGCACCGAAGGCCAGCGAATCGCCTGGGCTTTGCTGTATTACTCTGTTATCTGCGTGGACCTGGATTTATTCCGGACAAAAGCAGTGCTCCTCACAATGGCGTTGTATCCAGGGTTGCTTCCCGACTGAAACTTCAGCCTGATTTATGGCCGGAATATGCATCCAGAGAGCAAACCCGCTGGGAACATCTGACCGAACTTTATCGCTACCTGGAACTATCCCCGTTCAGCCGGTCAATGCAAAAAGACTGTATCCGTCATCTGCACCCCTATGCCATGCGAACTGACAAAGGATTTATGCTGGCGGAAGAAATGCTCAGCTGGCTACATAACAATAATGTTATTTTCCCTTCTGTTGAAGTGATCGAACGGACGCTTGCCGAAGTCGTCACGCTCGCTAACAGATCGGTATTTTCGACACTTACCGCGCAACTGGAAAAGCAGCATAAATCAGCACTCGACAGCCTGCTCATATCAGAGGGTGAACAACCTTCCCGTCTGGCATGGCTGCTACAGCCTCCGGGTAAAATAAACGGTAAAAATGTGCTGCAACATATCGACCGGCTTAATTCCATCGCTGCGCTGGGGTTGCCTGATGGTATTGCACTTTCCGTTCACCAGAACAGGTTGCTTAAACTGGCGCGTGAGGGCCGGAAAATGAGCAGCAGGGACCTGGCAAAATTCACCGATGTCAGACGTTACGCTACGCTGGTTTGTATAATAACAGAGGCCAGGGCCACCCTGACTGACGAAGTGATTGATCTGCACGAGCGTATCTTGGGTAGTCTGTTCAGCAGGGCAAAACGCACGCAGGCCGAACGGCTCCAGCAAACGGGAAAGCTTATTCAGAGCAAGCTGAAGCAGTACGTTACCGTCGGGCAGGCGTTACTTAACGCCAGAGAATCCGGGGAAGATCCCTGGACTGCAATAGAAGATGTCCTTCCCTGGCAGGAATTCATCAACAGCGTGGAAGAAACGCGGTTTCTTTCCCGTAAGGGCAATTTCGACGCGCTTCATCTGATCACCGAAAAATACAGTACGTTGCGTAAATATGCCCCGCGTATGCTGTCAGCATTGCAGTTCATGGCGACACCTGCGGCGCAGGCGCTCAGCGATGCGCTGGACACCATAACGGAAATGTACCGTAAACAACTTCGTAAAGTGCCGCCATCAGCGCCAACAGGGTTTATCCCTGAAAGCTGGCGAAAACTGGTGCTCACGCCTTCAGGCATCGACCGCAAGTACTACGAGTTTTGCGTACTGAATGAACTCAAGGGTGCATTACGTTCCGGTGATATCTGGGTAAAAGGATCGCGCCGCTACAAAAATTTTGATGATTATCTCATCCCGACTGCTGAGTTTGAGAAATCCCGACATAATGACCAGTTACAGTTGGCCGTTCAGACCGATAGCCAGGCATACCTTCAGGCCCGTATGACTCTTCTTGCATCTCGGCTGGAAGAAGTTAACGCGATGGCGCTTGCCGGTGATTTGCCCGATGTAGATATCTCAGATAAAGGCGTAAAAATCACTCCACTGGAGAACAGCGTTCCTTCAGGTGTTTCGCCCTTTGCAGATTTGGTCTATGGCATGCTTCCCCATCCGAAAATTACGGAGATACTGGAAGAAGTTGATAGCTGGACGGGATTTACGCGTCACTTCGCGCACCTCAAAAATAATAACATCAGACCAAAAGACGGAAGACTGTTGCTGACCACCATTCTGGCTGACGGCATCAACCTTGGGCTGACAAAAATGGCGGAATCCTGCCCTGGGGCCACAAGATCGTCACTCGAAGGTATTCAGGCATGGTACATCAGGGATGAAACTTATTCAGCGGCACTGGCCGAGCTGGTCAACGCACAGAAAGAGCGGCCTCTGGCCGCATTCTGGGGCGACGGGACAACATCGTCGTCAGACGGGCAGAACTTTCGGGTAGGCAGTCACGGACGTTATGCCGGTCAGGTCAATCTTAAATATGGTCAGGAGCCGGGCGTGCAGATTTATACGCATATCTCAGACCAATACAGCCCGTTCTACGCCAAAGTGATCAGCCGGGTGCGCGACTCAACCCACGTGCTTGATGGCCTGCTGTACCATGAAAGCGATCTGGAAATTACCGAGCATTACACCGATACCGCAGGCTTCACTGAACATGTTTTCGCCCTGATGCACCTGCTGGGATTCGCTTTTGCGCCAAGGATCCGTGATCTTCATGACAAGCGGCTGTTTATTCATGGAAAGGCCGAGCGCTATCCGGGGCTTCAGTCTGTCATATCAACAACCTGCCTAAATATCAAAGACATTGAGTCGCACTGGGATGAGGTATTGCGCCTGGCAACCTCGATTAAGCAGGGGACAGTCACCGCATCACTGATGATGAAAAAGTTAGCCAGTTACCCAAAACAGAATGGACTTGCCAAAGCGCTGAGAGAGATTGGCCGCATCGAACGGACACTATTTATGCTGGACTGGTTCCGTGATCCCGGTCTGCGCCGACGCGTGCAGGCGGGGCTGAATAAGGGTGAGGCCCGTAATGCCCTTGCGCGAGCGGTCTTTTTGCACCGTCTGGGTGAAATAAGGGATCGTGGGCTGGAGAATCAGAGTTATCGCGCCAGCGGGCTGACATTACTGACAGCAGCGATCACGTTGTGGAACACGGTATATATAGAAAGAGCTATTGAGTCACTAAAACGAAAGGGTATCCCGATAAATGAGCAACTGGTCTCTCATCTTTCTCCCCTGGGCTGGGAACATATCAATCTGAGTGGAGATTACGTCTGGCGTAATAATCTTAAGCTGGGATCCGGAAAATACCGCTCATTACGTACAGTCGATACCGCTTTGTACAAAAAACAGTCTTAGCGTGGGATAATTAATGAGATGGTCACTCCCTCCTTCCCGGTACTATGCTGAGGACAGGCTTTCATTCGGAGAACTATCATGGAAAACATTGCGCTCATTGGTATCGATCTGGGTAAAAACTCTTTCCATATTCATTGCCAGGATCGTCGCGGGAAGGCTGTTTACCGTAAAAAATTTACCCGGCCAAAGTTGATCGAATTTTTGGCGACATGCCCCGCTACAACCATCGCAATGGAAGCCTGTGGCGGTTCTCACTTTATGGCACGCAAGTTGGAAGAGTTGGGGCATTCCCCAAAGCTGATATCACCACAATTTGTCCGCCCGTTCGTTAAAAGCAATAAAAACGACTTTGTCGACGCCGAAGCTATTTGTGAAGCTGCATCGCGTCCGTCTATGCGTTTTGTGCAGCCCAGAACGGAATCTCAGCAGGCAATGCGGGCTCTGC
Source organism: Klebsiella sp. WP3-W18-ESBL-02 (assembly GCF_014168815.1). NCBI lineage: Bacteria > Pseudomonadati > Pseudomonadota > Gammaproteobacteria > Enterobacterales > Enterobacteriaceae > Klebsiella > Klebsiella sp. WP3-W18-ESBL-02. The sequence goes on along the minus strand of NZ_AP021974.1, from coordinate 92,250 downwards.
ATCGTGTCCGTGAATCCCTGGTTCAGGATAAGGTAAAAACAACCAATCAAATGCATGCTTTTCTGCTGGAATTTGGCATTAGCGTTCCCCGAGGAGCTGCCGTTATTAGCCGACTGAGTACCCTTCTTGAGGACAATAGTTTGCCTCTTTACCTCAGCCAGTTATTGCTGAAATTACAACAGCATTATCACTATCTTGTTGAGCAGATTAAAGATTTGGAATCCCAGTTGAAACGAAAGTTGGACGAAGATGAGGTTGGACAGCGCTTGCTGAGCATTCCCTGCGTCGGAACACTGACAGCGAGTACTATTTCAACTGAGATTGGCGACGGGAAGCAGTACGCCAGCAGCCGTGACTTTGCGGCGGCAACAGGGCTTGTACCTCGGCAGTACAGCACGGGAGGTAGGACGACATTGCTGGGAATTAGTAAGCGAGGTAATAAAAAGATCCGAACTTTGTTGGTTCAGTGTGCCAGGGTATTCATACAAAAACTGGAACACCAGTCTGGAAAATTGGCCGACTGGGTCAGGGATTTACTGTGCCGGAAAAGCAACTTTGTCGTCACTTGTGCTCTGGCAAACAAGCTGGCCAGAATAGCCTGGGCCCTAACGGCACGACAGCAAACTTATGTAGCATAACGGCAGAAATACACCGGTTTAAAGAATTACTGATCTGGTTTTGCGAATACTGATATTGATGATACTAACGGCCCACCGGCCTGTTGAGGAACCTGTAAAACGGAAAGGCTCATTGAAGCCGTATATTTTCTGGAGGTTCATCAGGCGCGGAACTCATCAAGGCGCGGGAATAAAATCCCATTCAGACGCCGGATAGATTCAAGCAAGCCAACTTGTCGTCAAAATCGGTGTTGCAAAAACGGGAGTGACCATAGATTCCGTTTTCCAAGCGGACCCCAATGGGGTCGGCATGAGACTGAACACCATCCAGTTCCCGACCGCGTAGCCGCCTGTCCTGCCGATCAGGTCTTGACCATCGACGCCTGGGATCAGTCCTGAATGTTCTTGGAGACCACTACGTTATGAGCCGCAGCCGCCGCAAAACACCCATCGTCGGGCACACGACCTGCGGCAGCGAGCGCGAGGACAAGAAGCTCTGGCATCAGCGCTGGCGCACCCGTGAGCGCACGGCGCTGACCAGCGCGTCGCCCGAAGCCCTGAGCGCCCATCTGCCCCTGCTGGAAAACCAGGCCAGCAGCGTCTGGTCGATGGGCAAGGATGGCCGCTCCTACTGGCCCGTCAAGCGCCAGGCCGCCACGGCGGATCGCATCGCCAATCACAAGGGACGCAACCCGCAAGAACGCGCCTCCCTGAAAAAGCGCCTGCTTACACTGTGATTCCTTCAAAATATCTCAACGAAATTTCCCGACACCTGTTTAAGCTATCTTGCTGATATTTCTGTTTTTCGATTTTTGCCGGCGCGATGCCGGCGATGTTGGCCAGCTGCCCCGGGCGCGATACTGAGATCAGTTTCTTTGAACAAAAAAACCGCCTTTTGGCGGTCAGTATTCAGTAGCTGGAACGGTAGTCTCTCCCCCGATTCCAGCGGTCTTGCCAGTGTTCGAGGAATGATTCAGCGAGCTTAGGCATGTTCCAGATCACCACCGCATTCTCCGAGTTTTTCGTTTCGGCCGCTTTGGTGAAATTAAAGCTGCCAGTTTCAACGGTCACATTATCCACGATGATCACCTTGTCATGCTGGATAGGGAAATCACTGTCAGTACGCAAAGGGATGCCGCTGTTCGCTATGTAGTTCATGGCCGCAATGCTGGCGCGCCCCGTATTGCCCCTTTCATCAATTACGATTTTCACATCAACTCCCCGTTTTTTGGCTGCTACCAGTGCTTTCATAATATCCGGGGCGGTAAAAGAATAAGCCATCATCCGTATCGAGGTTTTTGCGGAGTCAATGGCGCTCAGGACGAGAACGCGGGCGCTTCCTTCAGGCGAGTAGCCAACCTGAACGGATGGTTCCACCGCAAAGGCGGGCAGGGCGGCTGTCGTAAATGCTGCGGCCAGAAGCCAGGTTGCTAAGTTTTTCATTACAGGCTCCCGTTCACACACTGCATTTTATATTCAGGGTCAAAATAAATTTCTTTGATTTTCCGCTTTTCCATATGCACCACAACGTCAATGGTGGAGTAGAGCATTCGCATAATATCGCTCATATCGAGCATACGGCCGATAGGGGTCGCCTTGATAAGCAGCCCAATACGGTTAAAGGCATCGCGCGCAGAGTTAGCGTGCGTTGACATAACACCGCCTGGATGGCCGGTATTAAGTGCTTTAAGATAATCCCACGCAGCATCATCCCTAAGCTCAGTCATGATGATACGGCCCGGTGTCAGACGCATACAGGCTCGCAGGGCATCAGTGGCGCTGACGCGGCCGATCTTTCCTGCATCGCCGTACATCATATAAACGGCTTCTACAACGTGATCGACCGTGACTTCGTGAACGTCCTCTAAAATAATTACACGCTCGTCTTTATGTAGCGATTTTAACAGCGCGCGCGTGAGTACCGTTTTCCCCGACCCGGTTTCACCGCAGATCACGATAGTGCGTTTCTTCTCAACGGCGGTTTGCAGGAATGCGGGCCATTTTTCGCTGCTGTGCAGCTCTTTAAGGAAAAAATCATCATCCGTTAGGCTTTGCTTGCTGCCGGTAATCTTCCGGCAGTCACTGAAAATCCCCTCGAGGGTCAGCTGCTCCAGATTTTTATCGGCCGCCAAATCCTTACGAAACGCTACGGCCGTTGTACCGTCAATCACCGCAGGGGGCAGACAGATAACGCCCCTGATCCCGCCAGGCAGGATCACGTCATTAATGGCCTGCATGGTCAGCTTGTTGCTGCTCACCAACGATTTAGCAAGGTTCCTAATAAAATCTGCCGTAATTGCCGCGTTCTGCACAACCCTGCGGCCGCTGAACGTATCACAGATAACTTCCTGAAAGCAGTTAATGCGAATTTCAAAAACAGTAGGATCTTCTAAATACTCGCGCAGTGGGCCAAGTTGATAGAAAGCTGCATCAGTCATGATTACTCCTGAAGAAAAGCGGGCGCTAAGCGCCCACTTTTTTAGTTGTCTGCGAGCGTATAAACGCCGCTGAAATCGAGGTCGCGGGCAACAAAAATGCTCACCGCATCACCCTGCTGATCGTAGAGGGTAGGGGGGATAGACATGTAAGAGCGGAGTGCTTCAGACGCCAGCTGCTCACCGCTGTTTTCTGTACTGTTGTACTGAATGTTATTACTCTGCGTCTGGTTAACCAGCGCCGTTAAGGTGTCAGAGAACAACGAAATCATGATCGCACCACGCAGACGCTCCCACATATGGGTATCCACCTGGCCCGGAATCCCCGCGCTGCCGAGTGAGTTCGTTCCGGCACTGTCAATATTAACGATTGTTCCGTCCTGGTCATTGCGGATACGCTCCCAGAGAACAAACACGCGCGCCTGGCCGTCTTTGATACCACCGGTAATCTGCCCGTCAACCCATGAGCCTTTATCAATCAGCCTAACGAGTCCATCAGCTGAGTAAACGTCCTGTGAAACCCGGCAGGAAACCTGACCCGGAACAGTGGTATCCAGCTCGGTGCCGGTACCACAGGGGATCATTTTGCCTTTCGGAACAGTCAGGCTGGGATTAGCCATGACTCCAGCGCGGCTAGCCTTCAGCCTTGCAGGAGTCAGGTTTTTAGCGAGTGCTGAACTACCTTCGCTTGTTTCGTTGTCCTGGGGCTGCACTCCGGGACTATTGCTTGTAGCCGCCTGATTAGTCTGGGCCAGCTCGCCGCCCAGACGACGCTGCATAGCCAGTTCTTCAGGCGAAGGTTCTTTACGCTTATTAGAGGTACGCGCGCCGGTATTGCTGCTGCCCGCATCTGCATCTGCCTGTGCGGCAGCCTGCACAGCACGGGCATCAGTGGCGCTATTCTGCGCAGTTGCAGGTTTATTAACATCAGGATCGCTGTTAAAGCTGTAGTTTGGCAGTGTATTGGCCTGTTGCGCTTTACCACCGTCTTTATCAGCTTCAGCTTTAGCCGGGGCGCGAATTTTACCCATGACCGTAATCCCGATGAATACCAAAGCAAGCAGCGCCATCAGTATGACAAAGGCTTTCATACCAGGAGCCGAACGGCGGTTACTGCCATTAAATCCGCCACGCTCGCTTTCAAATTCACCGTCTCCGGTGTTTTCATCGAGTTCCTGATCTACATCGACACTTTTACGGGCCATCAGTTATCCTCCCCAATTTGAACCCTGCGCACATCCGGGGAAGCCGTACCGGTTGCTACCGCACCGGCGCCCGGCGCGAAATTATTATTACGAACGCCAACGACTTTATCGCCCAGACGAATACGCCACTCTTTAGCGACGGTTTCCACCTCGATGATGTTGCGGTTCTCACCCACAACATGAGAGTTAGGCAGCGTTTCTTTGCCACTGGCCGAGATCATGTAGACCTGCGGTAACTCCGCATTGGCCGGAAACTCAAACCGGGTAAAGCGGTAGTTATCCCAGACGTGAACCGGCTGGATGCTGCGCATTTCAGGCTGTTCGCTCATTACGTACTGATAGTTCTTCGCCCCCGCAAAAGCCGTCTGCTTCAGCTTCTGCGTAATGCGTTTTTTATCAGCCGCGCTTTTGGCTTTTTCCTGCTGCTCAAACGGATATTCATAGGTCAGCTGAAGAACGGCCTGGCGCACAGCCCACGGCGTTTCAATAAAGGATTTTGATACCGTACCGTCTGCATTTTTCTTCGTTTCTTCACCGATGAAATGGAGGACGATGTTATAGGTGCGCTTATCGGTGACGATCACCAGGTTGGTATCACTCATGGCCTGTTTCGGCTTCACAAAAAAATGGTTCATTTTGTGCGCAAACGTCCAGCTTTCAGAATCGCCAAAAGCATGAGTGATATAGGTTTCGTCAGGCGCGACAACAATGTGGGTAGCCACACCGGCGATAGCGTCAATTTTGACCACATTAACAGGGTTATAAACAACGCTTTTAATGCGATAGTCATAAGGAGAATTGCGGCCAACCTCAAGCGCCATAACGTTAGTGGCCGCGCCTCCCAGGACTGACAAAACGACTGCTGAAAGAAGTAGTTTTTTCATGGGGCAGCCCTCAGTTAACTTCCGGGTTGACGCGATAACTCGTCACGCGGAAACCCAGCGGGTTGACATAACGCTGCTCAGCATTCATCGCCAGCGATTTATATTCATACCCCATAATGGCAATCCAGCGCTGCGGCTGATCATCAACGGGATTGCTGCGCACGCGGCGAACCGTAGTAAAGCGTATCGTTGCTACGCCGTGCGGTTTATCGAGGATCACAGAGTTAATCTTCACGCGGGTCGTTTCACTGTCGCCCAGAACCTTATCAAGACCGTTGCGGCCCTTGAACTTGCTCTGGTAAGACTCTGCCACGTTCGGCGTGGACATTAAGCCAACGGCCGTATAGTCGACCTGAACTGAATAGAAGTCATAGCTCTCACGGTGAATGACATATTGTGTCAGCCAGAACTTATCAATTTCGTCACCATAAGAGGTCTGGTCGCGGGTCAGCTTGACCTGCTGTACTTCGTGAGTGGCCTCGTTGAGCGTTAGCAGATGTGCGGGGATTGGCTGGCTGTACTTATGCACCACGTAACCAACTAAAGAGAGTGCAAAAACAGTTACCACCGCTGAACCGGTGGCAACCATCCAGGCGGTACGCCGGGACTTCAGCACTTCATCCATCAGATCAACTTCAAGCCCTTTACGGCTTTCGTTGAACTCTTTAATGGCTTCACGTGTAAGCCCTGTTTTTTTATTAGCTTTCATTTGCACCACCTTGCGTATCAACCGGGATTGTTTTGTTTACTGGAACGGTGTTGCTCCAGTCCGGCTCCGGTGGCGGTTTATGCCCGCTGGAACAGGCGCTAATCAGAAGAACTCCCATAAGCAATAAGCTGCGCATTACGGCATCCATTATCGGTTGTTGAACGTACTAATTATAATAAGTCGTCGAAATTGCAATTTCAACGACTTTTGTTTTAATTTTATGCAGCCTTCTTCCCTCGACTGCCCCTTGCCTTACCACTTAAATTAGAACCACTGCTTCCTCCGCTGTTGCTGCCACTTCCTCCACCTGCCGATTGCTGGCCGCCGCCACTGTTACCGCCTCTGAACGCATTACCGCCAAACATGCCGTGGCTGCCCATATTGCCAAGCGCCTGCATGGAAGAACCCGTAGAGCGTGCGGCGTCAGCAACTCCGGCGCTGATACCGCTACCCCAGCTGGCGGCAATTTGCGGAATCTGGAACAGAACGAAAACGGAAATGACCGTCAGTAATAAGGCGGAGATAGAACCAGTGATTGATGAGTAAGCGGCATCAGAGTTCATCGAGGACAGGAGGTTGTCGAACATCTGCATGATGAAACCAAACACGAGCGCAAGAATGACGACGACAAGGCCATAGTTAATGACCGACGCCAGCCAGCGAGCAAAGATGTTTTTTGTCGCTCCCCACAGCAGGCAGAAGATTGCAATCGGGCCAAAACAAAGCGTAACGGCCAGAAGGATTTTAGCCATGATCACAAAGCCCGCACCGAGGCCGCCCAGCACAACGGTAGCAATCATCATAATGCCGCCAATGGCATACGCGGCCAGGCCGCTCGATGAAAACACGTCTGCGGCTTCCCATGCGGTGTTGACGATCTTGATACCTTTTTCAATACCGCTATCAATAATCGCCGGTACGCCACTTGCACCGACTTTATTAGGGGCAGACAGTATCCCAGCAAAATCATCCGGCAGGTGAAGCGCCACGTTGACCAGTTCCTGTTGATACCAGCCGCCCGCCGTTGCAAAGCTCAGGATAAGGGCTATGGAAAGATACTCTTTAATCAGCGAACTCAGGCTGTCGCCCGCCCCCGGATTAAACGCTGAGTACATCCCCTGAACCATCAGCTTGATTGTCAGACAGGTGGCAATCAGAGGCGTTACATCAGAGATAATGGTGGCAACATTGGCGCTCACCATTGACGTAATCGCCCCGTCTACTTTTGCGAAAATGTCTGCGACTAGGGTGAATGCCATATTGCCTCCTTACTCCTAAATTTTCGGTGAATTGATTTCGCCGTCTTTTTTGCCGAACACAAACAGCTGACGATCGGCTTCGCGCGCGTTTTTGCAATCAGGTTTCTGAAGTTCATCCGCGTCTTTCTTGCATTCCTGAATTGTTGCCTTGCGCTCTTTCTCATGTTTTTTGTACCACTCCACGTCATGCGAGGCATCGCAGGCCACCAGGAGGAAAGGGATAACAAGCAGTAGTTTTTTCATAATTACCTCAGTTAATTGAAGGTGACGCGGTAACGTCCCCGCCGGTTCCAAAAACAAAATTGTGGGTGGCACGTTCTTTCTGCGCACGTAATAGCTTGTCCTGTGACTGCTGCAACATGTTCATCAGATTCAGCTTCGCCTGCTCACCCTGAATAGCACCCTGTGACGTCTGGATACGGGCCTGTAAGTCAGCAATCGATTTCAGGTCTGGAGTCGTTTTAATCTGCTCCGTCAGCTCCTGCATATCGGTTAGTTCCTGCATCTGGTTGTTGTAGGCTTTTTCTGCCATAACGCGGTCATAAGCGCCTTTTTCAGCCAGCTTTTTGTTCATGTAGGTAATTGCTTCGCTGGGCGTCATGTCGTCAACTTCCGCATTAAACTGGCCCATCATGCTGTTAACTGAAGGCGTGACGGAAGAACTGGAGTTCATGGCGTCGCTGTAAATCTCCTTCCAGTTGTCCGGCAAATTATTTGCCAGCGTGCTGGTAGACGTCCCCAGCAGATCGCCCAGGTTGGTTGTCTTTGCCATCGACTCATACATATTTTTCTGCGTTTGCAGCTGGCTTTTAAGCTGCTCCAGCTGCTGCGCCATTTGCTGAAGCTGCTCGACCTGTTTAGCCAGTTCAGTAGGGTTGGTCACGATGATGCCTGCGGAAGCGCTTTGCGCGCCTCCCAGAATCAGGCCGGTGGTCAGCAATACTGCCGTCAGTGTTTTTTTCATGGTGTTTTGCCTCGTTGTTAAGCCGTCAGGCGCCAGTATTCTTTGAGCCATACTTCAGGGTCATTACCGAGCCGTTCAACCAGCTCATGCGCAATTTCGGCATTTTGTGGTTCACCGGACAACACGCTAAGAACGTTGTCCATTGTCTTAATATCTGCATCAATATCGTCGCTGTTGCGAGGGTAGAGATTGAAAGAAGCAATCGCAGACTGTTGCCCTTGTTTAACCAGGAACTGTCTGGAGTGTTCGGTAATCGACATCAGCGCGTCGTATTCAGCATCAGTAAGGAAGGCATAATCCTCTCGGATAGCTTCCGGATCGCGCAGGCAGATTTTTGTGACGGTCTGCGACATGATCGTGCGGCCAATACGGCTGGACAGCGCATCGTTCGGCTCCTGCGTGGCAAACACATAGATAGCGTCTTTCTTACGGTCAGTTTTGATACCACGCTTAACTTCACGCTCGATAACCGGATCGTCAAGGTAGGCGTGGAACTCGTCAAAGCACTGAATGACGCGGCGTTTGCCGTCGATGGAGTCACGTACCCGGTACAGAAGGTACATCATGAGCGGAGTACGGGCCGGGCTGGATACTTCCTCTTTGGCTGCGATAAACTCGGATAAATCGAAGCCAAAAATATCATTCGCGCTGAGATCCAGGCTGTCTTTATCATTGTCAAACAGCCAGCCATACTGGCCTTCGCGCGTCCATTCGCGCAGCAGCCCTTTCAGTGATACGCCATTTTCCACAACTTCATTCACGTACCCGTCCAGGATAGTAACGGTGCGCGCCTCGCGTGGAATAAGTGAGCCTTCCCCCATAACCGCATCAACGCCTTCAGCCAGTTCGGTAGCCATCGTTGCGCTGATAGGCCCGTTATTGGTGGTTTCCACACAAATGCGGAACAGGTTTTTAATGAGGGCAATATTGCGTTTGGTCGGTTCAATCTGAAGCGGGGCAAACCCGGACGGCATACCCTGTTGCAGAACTTTATAGTAGCCACCAACGCTTCGAATGAACGGCTCCATACCGCGGTCACGGTCATAAACAAAAAGCCGCGGGTTGTACTTCATTGACTGCGCCAGCAGGAAGTTAAGCAGCGTGGTTTTACCTTCCCCCGACATACCCGTTATTAACGCATGGCCCAGCGGGCGTTTACCGTAGGAAAGTTCTTCAAGCGGGGTCACATGGAAATTAAAATAGAGTGGCGTACCGCTGATCGTGCGGAACATGGTCAGCGCTGGCCCCCACGGGTTATTGTCAGGCTTGCCACGCATAAAATTGTGGAACGGGCTGAAGTGCAGGAAGTTCCATGAGTTTATCGGAACCGGGCGCGGCGCCCATTTCTGGTTGCCAGGCAGTCTCGCATAATATGCAGCCTCAGAGGCCAGGCTGAGAGTCCCGCCAACCACGCCACAGCCGGTTAGCATAACCTTCACACGACGCGCTTTGCGCTGTACCGCGTTTTGGTCATTATCCCAGACATGCACGGTTCCATGATGGTAGCCCATCACGAACTCTCTGGACGTCAGCATATCGAGCGCGGTACCAAGCTGTGCCAGCTGGCTTTGCGCACGGTCGCGCGTTTCCTGCAAAGATTTTTCCTGATGCGTCAGAAACGTTTTAGCTGAAGATTCAGAGAGGCAAGAAAAACTCTGCGTCAGAAGGTATTCAAAATCGGCTTCTTTAAGCATGTTAAGCTGGCCTGGCTCTGTATCTTCTTCGTATTCACGAAATTCAATGCCGGTGGTATAGAAGTTGTGATCTACCGTTCTGATCTGGACAACATCCCCCCACAGTGAGCTAACAGGGCGGTTGTCCATGATGTACTCACGGATACGATCACGGCAAACAGGCACGATGGCCCATTCCATATTTGCGAGGAAATAAAGGAACTCCAGCGCTTTTGAATAAGCGTGAGCCTGCGAAGGTTCAGGCTCGTTGCGTTCGATAACAATGGCTTCGTCAAAAATGTCTGATTCATCGACTTCAGCAAGTTCTTCACGTTCTTTTTTATCAGGCGCAGGAATTTCAACACCGCGTTTGTCACGATAATAGATACCCAACTGCTGAATGCCATACGGCTTCATTGCTTCCAGGATTTGTTCAGAAATATCTTCCAGACCTTCAAGCGCCTCATTCTGCATTCGCTGAATTTCGTCACGAGTCGGCTTTTCAAATTTCGCCAGAAACTTCTGTGTTTTATCCCCTACCTGTTTGTAAATAACGGTCAGATAAAGGTCATTAATCAGCTGCTTGGAATCACCGTGCAGCTTACGGTTATATTGATCAACATAAGCAGGGAAAAAATGGTCATACTCACCATCCGGGTACTCTTTAGCCTCATGGTGATATTCATGCGTCCACAGCTCTACATGGTCTGTTCCGAAGCTCTTGACCAGCGTATTAAGGTCTTTATGCCAGGTGACCAGTTCCCGATCTGATGCGCAGTCATGTGTGCGGCCATCCAGCTTGAAAAAAGCCATCAGATCGCCGTTTTCCATCGAAATCACGTAATCATTGAGGTGATAAGAATAGGGCAAATACTTTTTATTTACTGATGGCTCCTTACGGTAGGCATCAATTTTTTTTGGCTTCGTAGCGGTGGCAGCTCTCATTATTTTAAACCCTTACGTTTGTAGTCAACAGAGGAATAAGACGATCCTCCCCACTGCTTAAACGGAGAATCAAACCAATTACTGAATTTGGTTTTCAACCACAGGCCCATAATTCGAAACATGCGGTCGTCATATTTTGTTAATGCAGCTGAAGGAATCCACAAAAAGACGAACACCAGGATCGCCCACATATGAATAATCATAAAAAGCGAGGCAGAAATCATGAATATCATCATAGCTACATTACGTGGTACACCCAGCGCGCGAGGTAAGCGAGTCGCACCTTTGAAAAGCGGTCTTTTCCCGTCAACGAACATCTTTGTAGTCCTCACTTTGGGGGACAAAAGTCCCCCCTTTTCGCGTTGTTCAGCTTCCTACGCCCGTCAGGGAAACCAGAAATGATGCAGAACCAATACCAATCAGCGAGATTACGATACGAGGAATAAAGCTGGCTGGGATTACGTGAAGCATCCACATAAAGCAACTAACCATGATCGCAATAGCACAACCAATTGGAATCCATGTGCTCAACCACGTCTGGATTGATGTAGCGGTTGATTCACCAGTATCGGTGCCAGCGGCCAGCGCAATTTGCGGCAGGGCAATGGACAAAACGCCCATAACTACCGCAGGGCCATACTTCTTAAACAACGTGGTCATACTTTCTCCTTACTCACTATCTTCTGTTGATTGCAGATTTAACCGGCATTCTTCAACGCCACACTTATCTTTCAAAAACTCTGCCAGTAGCCTTAAATCAGCCCAGGTTCGTAGTTCATGCTCTTTGTTAACCCGAATGGAACATGCGATCTGGCCCAACTGTTCATCGTCTATCTGAAAAACGGGATACCACGTCTTTAATGAAACCCGTTTTATCGTTACCTCCTTCACTTTTCCTGTTTCAAATAGCTCCAGGATCTGTGATTGCAATACAAGGTACAAACGTTCCATCCATAACCTCACTCCCCCTTCGCTGTTTCCTGTTTGGTTAAAAAGGCATCCGTATTATTTCGGCTGAAGGCATCGCCATCACTCGAACCAAAAACATCTTGTTCACCGTCATACTGCGTGGCCGTACTTTTTGCCTGCTGAGGCTCAGTCGCGGTGCTGTCCTCACTGGTCTGGCCATCAGGTAGCAGCGTAGGGATTTTCAAATCAGTTGATTGACGCGCCACGTTGATAACTTTCGTGACATACCCGTTAGAAATCCCGTTTATGAGTGAGCCGGTGTTGTAGCAGGAAAGCGCGTGTCTCAGCGCAACCTGCCCGGCTGGATAGGATTTCAGGGCGCTATCATAACAGGCTTTAAGGATGGTCTGGCTCGCCCGCAGGTTGATGCAGGGCTTGAAAATATCGTCAACCGAAAGACCCAGGCCCACTAAATTATTTGAGTTAATTTGTGCAAGGCCCATATCAAAACTTTTATTATCCTTCAGCAGAACTTTCGAAACGCTGACGGCCTCAGCTTCAGTACGTGGTTGCTGTTTTAACTGGGTACTACCACCGTTAATATTGATCCTGTACGGCCCATTTGAGGACTCATGGCCGACGATGTACGCCATTGTTAAGGGTGAAACATCAGGCGCACATCTCTGCGCAAGCCTGGCAACTTCATCTGAGGCAGGCGCAGCACTGGCACGGCCAGCACAAGCAAGGCAGGCCAGAGCGAGAACCAGAAGTTTTGGATGTTTACTCATTTACGTTTCACCGCGTAATTGTAATTTCGACGACTTATGTTTATGATAAGGGCTAATGAGATCGTGTCAAGAAGAAACGAAAAGAAAACCTCTGAAGGAAGGAAGGTAATGCTGGTTCCCCTGAAATCAGAAAAACGCCCCAAAGGTGAACCCATGTATCGTGACCCGGATAACCCTTTTAATACGTGGACTGGTATAGGGAAGCGCCCGGCCTGGCTAACTGCAAAATTGGACGCTGGCATTAGCCTGGAAGCCATGAAAATGCAGGGCGTTGCCAACCCCAGAGAACATAGACAAGTAAAATACCGCGACCCCAGGAACGCAGAAAATACCTGGTCCGGGACTGGCCGCCGACCAACATGGCTCAAAGAGCTGCTTGATAGTGGTTTATCACTTGATGATCTAAAGATATAACCGGAGAGTATAAAAATGGGCGATGTTATTGATTTTGCGGAAAAGCAAAAAGGCAGAAGGAAGAAAAAGGCATTTTCCATTCCGCCCATTTTAAGAAAATTCCGTGTCCATGCTATCAGGTTACTCGCCAGCATCATCAAATCCGGCTCTTATTCAGTTGCTTATATCGTTAAGAAAATTACAGGAAAGTTAATCAAGTTGTTCGCAATGTTAACGATTTTCGTTTTTATTGTCGAATATATCGCAGGCGATATAGGTTACAAATCTATTTATAACTCTGCGTTATTATTAATATTACTTACCGTTATCAACATTCTGGCGGGTGTATATCTGAACAAACTGTTAAGGACAAAACAATGAAGAAACTCTTAATCCCTCTGATAGCAGCTGGTAGTCTGCTTTATCTTCCTGCCAGCCATGCTGAAGATCCCTGCAAAGTTATTATGTGCATGGCGGGCAAGCTCACCGGCGATAGCGGCGGAAGCGAGTGTAACAGTGCTGAAGCTGCTTTCTTCAATATCGTTAAAAAGAACAAGCACGGCTTTTTACCCAACCACACGAGGGATGCCAGGAAGGCTTTTCTTAATGAATGCCCGGATAATGGCGAAGGTGGAAGTAACCAGTCGATGATAAGCCAGATCATAAGTAAATACGGGAAAGTTCGCTTATAGGCGGGCTAGGAATAATCTCAATTTAAGGAGCCAACGTGAAAAAAATTATATTAAGTGCATTAGCCTGTACAGCTCTCTTAACTGGTTGCGTCAGCCAGGATAAAGGTAATGCGATGCAGAGCCAGATGAATAACCAGCAACGCCAGATTAACGAATTATCCGTTCGTTTGCAGTCTGCGGAGTCCCGGCTATCAAAGCAGGAAGAAAAGCTGCGCAACGAACTGCTGCAATCCAGCGGCTATTGCTATCTGAATGGCGCCCGCTACTCGACCGGCACCGTACTTTACGGGCGGATTTGCCAGAATCAGTCAGGCAGCGCTTCGTGGCAGGTTTACAGCCGTCGCTAAACACCAGGGCGGTTTAACCGCCCTTTTCTTTACCCACAGAAAGCACACTATCACCATGTTCCCCTTCCCCACTACAGAAAACCTTATTCTATGGGCTTGCAGCGCCATCGCACTGTTTGCCGTTGTATTCTTCCGGCGTTCAGTACGCAACCGACGACACAAAAGGAAGCAGCAAAGTGCGCGGCGGGTGCTGGAGCGCATAAAGACGTTGCCGGGCTTCCCACAAAAAATTAACTACCTGAGGAAAATTGATCCTTTTGTGTTTGAAGAACTGTTGCTGGAAGGATTTGAAGCGCATGGCTTCAGAACCATCAGAAACAAACGCTATACCGGCGATGGAGGCATTGACGGCCAGGTAATAATAGGAAAATATCGCTATCTTATTCAGGCTAAACGCTATCGCGGCCATATTGCTTTACAGCACGTACAGGAGTTCGAGAAGTTGCTTAAACGTCATAACTGTCGCGGTCTGTTTTGCCATACCGGGAAAACCGGCGCAGGTTCAAAATCTGTCAGTATTGCCAGTGAACGGATGGAGATTATCAGCGGCCAGCGCCTGATAGATTTGCTCACGCCCGGCAGCTCCTTCACTATCGCAACCGCCCCGCAGACGATGATGAAGCGTACCGCAGCAACACTAGAAACGAGCACCATTGTTAAAGATGCCGGTAAAGAAAATCGATACCATGAGAGTTAATTAAATGAAGTCAGTAACTATAGAAGCAAAAACATTTGCTGAAATGTTAGGAATAACAGAAGGTGAATTAATCTTTGCCATTAAGAAAACTGGCACATTCAAAAACAAGACCATCCCACAACCTCATGAGCCACATAAATCAAATAATAGATTTTTATATTCAGACGTAATGAGGTTTATAGAATCACTAAAAGACAAAGAGAACCGGTAATGACTCCAACTTACTGATAGTGTTTTATGTTCAGATAATGCCCGATGACCTTGTCATGCAGCTCCACCGATTTTGAGAACGACAGTGACTTCCGTCCCAGCCTTGCCAGATGTTGTCTCAGATTCAGGTTATGTCGCTCAATGCGCTGAGTGTAACGCTTGCTGATAACGTGCAGCTTTCCCTTCAGGCGGGATTCATACAGCGGCCAGCCATCCGTCATCCATACCACGACCTCAAAGGCCGACAGCAGGCCCAGAAGACGCTCCAGCGTGGCCAACGTGCGTTACCTAACAATAAACCTGTTTAAATATCCAGATAAAAACATTCAATCTGGGTCAAATGAGTGATACAGTTTCACCCATAAGACCCAATGGAGACAATATGTCTGAATTTGAATTACTGGCGCAGGATCTGCTTGAGAAAGCAGAAGCGGAAGAACAACGGCACTGTTGCAAAGTTAGCGATGAGGCAGCCTTTTGTCTTATTCAAAGGCCTTACATTTCAAAAACTCTGCTTACCAGGCGCATTTCGCCCAGGGGATCACCATAATAAAATGCTGAGGCCTGGCCTTTGCGTAGTGCACGCATCACCTCAATACCTTTGATGGTGGCGTAAGCCGTCTTCATGGATTTAAATCCCAGCGTGGCGCCGATTATCCGTTTCAGTTTGCCATGATCGCATTCAATCACGTTGTTCCGGTACTTAATCTGTCGGTGTTCAACGTCAGACGGGCACCGGCCTTCGCGTTTGAGCAGAGCAAGCGCGCGACCATAGGCGGGCGCTTTATCCGTGTTGATGAATCGCGGGATCTGCCACTTCTTCACGTTGTTGAGGATTTTACCCAGAAACCGGTATGCAGCTTTGCTGTTACGACGGGAGGAGAGATAAAAATCGACAGTGCGGCCCCGGCTGTCGACGGCCCGGTACAGATACGCCCAGCGGCCATTGACCTTCACGTAGGTTTCATCCATGTGCCACGGGCAAAGATCGGAAGGGTTACGCCAGTACCAGCGCAGCCGTTTTTCCATTTCAGGCGCATAACGCTGAACCCAGCGGTAAATCGTGGAGTGATCGACATTCACTCCGCGTTCAGCCAGCATCTCCTGCAGCTCACGGTAACTGATGCCGTATTTGCAGTACCAGCGTACGGCCCACAGAATGATGTCACGCTGAAAATGCCGGCCTTTGAATGGGTTCATGTGCAGCTCCATCAGCAAAAGGGGATGATAAGTTTATCACCACCGACTATTTGCAACAGTGCCGTTTCCTGAATGCTGACATATCGCCGTGTTGAAGTAGACGTCAATCTTCTCGCCGGTATAGGCCCGGTAACCTGCCTCCAGTAGTTCCTTTTCCACGACATTACCTCGCATTTTTATTGTCTGAGTCTAATCATAGACCGATGCGAGGCTGAGGGAAGTGGCGGGTAGCAGAAATATCACTCGGGCCTTTTCTGTAACAATGGCTCCCGCTCCGGCGGCAAATATTCCAGCATTGCAGGCGTCGGCGGCGGCAGGCGGTTATCGGCGATGTGCTTGTCCACATCGATATGACTGATTTCGCCATTCTCATGGTGATGGACCGTCAGCACCCTCGCTTTGTTCAACTCTGTAACCAGTTCACGGGTAATACGTAAACTTTCCGCCAGCTCATGGTCTTCCAGTCCTGGTCTGCGACTGCGACGCTCCACCCGAAAACGAAACTGATTGTATTTCGCCCAGCCGATCAGCACCAGTCCGTTGACCAGCGCGACAAGGATGTAAAACGTGACCGTATCCAGCGTGGTGAAAAAGGGACGCACGCCCATATACGGTGAATGCGCCAGGGCCGTAATCAGCCCTTTGTAGATTAAGTATAAAAATCCAACCCAGGCAAAAATCGTTAACAGAACGTCAATGATGCGCGGCAGCAGACGCCGCTCCGTAAAGATCAGCGGCTGACTCATGATTCGATCCTCCCTATTCCACGGTCAGGACTCACCCAGCGCGCCCTGCCGCGTTTGCGTTTGAGCATCACTTTCGGGAATGACACCAACGTGGTAAACAGGCTCAACAGCCAGTACACCACCGGGAACCAGATTATCCAGAACAATGAGGCGCCAATGCCTTTTTCATAGCGTCGTTCAATCATCAGGCTTATCGCAAACTGTATTAAGCAGACCACGCCGAGAATAAGTCCGGTAAAGGCTGGCGGGAACAGATGTTGAACATACAGCGAGTCCGGCATCGGGATCATCAGTCCCAGCAGGAACAGCACGATACTGATCGCATAGGCAAATGCCCACGTGGTAGAAAAGCAGAACTCGAAAAATAGCGGCCACATGCGGCGGAACTCCCACGACCACAGACGGCGCATGTTAACAATAAACACCTCCGCCCCGCCTTGCGCCCAGCGCAGGCGCTGCTTCCACAGCCCTCTTAACGTTTCAGGCATCAGGATCCAGCACAGCGCGCGCGGCTCAAAGAATATCGACCAATGGCGCAATTGCAGCTTCCAACTGATATCGATGTCTTCGGTGATCATGTCCGGGCTCCAGTACCCCACCTCGGCCAGCGCGCGACGACGAAACGCCGCAACTACGCCAGAGACGCTAAAGATCTGACCATAGACTCGTTGAGTACGCTTAATTAAGCCGATAATGGAAGAGAACTCACCGACCTGCACACGACCGATTAGCGTGGAACGGGTGCGAATACGCGGGTTGCCGGTTACCGCCCCAACGCGTGGGAACTGGATCAGCGGAGCGACCAGATACGCCACGGCATCGCGATCCAGTAACGCATCGCCATCAATACACACCAGGTAATCGCTGCGCGCAGCGGCCGCGCCCGTTTTGAGCGCCAGCGCTTTGCCCTGGTTTTCAGCCAGATGAATGACGCGCAGGCTGGGGTACTCAATCGCCAACTGTTCCAGAACATCGTGCGTATCGTCCGTTGAACCGTCGTTAATGGCAATCACTTCGATATTCTTGTAGCGCTGTGCCATCGCAGCGCCGATGGTTTCCCGCGCGTTGATCCCTTCGTTAAAGCAGGGGATCAAAATGGAAACCAGCGGATTTCCCTCCAGCGTCGGTGGCGGTGTATCGTCTCCCCATTTCCAGTGACGCTCACGATAAAACCAGAAATAGACCCCGCCGCTTATCCATAATGCAGACATGAATAAAGGCCAGAAGAAGACGAAGTTCAACATGACTTCACCTGTAAAGATGACAGCCACGCCAAACGGCAGGCTGAACATCAGGCAAAGTATCAGGAAAGCAATAATGCGATCGGTCATTTTTGCGGGTACCAGTATGAGGAGAACGTCGAGCGAATCTCTGACATCTCAGGTTTGTCGCTGATGAAATCATCCGGATAATAGCCGTAGTTACCTGCACCACTTAGTTTCAGTTGGCGCATCCATTCGGCTATTTGTTTTCCACTGATTTCTGCCTCGTCCCCGGATTTACGCCAGTCTCGTGCCTGCAGTTCAAACACGGTTTTGTCCAGCGCGCCGGGCGTTTGTGCAACGGCATTGACTAATCTGTCGAGCCAGGCATTGGCATCATTAGCCGGGATCTGCTCCATGAATGGCATCGCCATGGGTGCCGTCCAGTCATAGGTATTGAGGAAATCATTCAGGTTTTGCGCAAACCAGGCTTCGCTTTCAGGCTCCAGTACCGGCATGGCGTATATATTGCGGGCAGTTTGCACCTGCGGACCGCGAATATTGCGTACCGATTGCGTCAGTTGCTTAGTAAAGTCGATCAGCATCTTACTTTTCAGGCGCGTCCAGCGTTCGAAGGTTTGAGGGTTGCTACGGATTTGCTCAATACTTCCCGGAAGCCCTGCGGCGCGGTAGGCGGCTAACGCCTCCGGTGACGCATCTTCAAAGTCCGTCAGGAAAGCATCGTCGTGGAACAAAATCCCTTTGAAGCTGGCATGCTTCGCCAGGTCTTCATAGATTTCAGTGATACGTTTACGCGCTTCGCTGTCCCAGGGAGACAGACGCACATAGTTCTCGTGATTGATCGCAGTGCGTCCTGTTTTCGGATCCCATGCCGTCACGCGTGGAATGGAAGCATCGAGGTCGAAAGCCAGTACCGGCATCCAGGCATATACCGTCACCCCGGCCCGCGTTTGTAACTGCCAGGAGATATAGTTAAAGAGATCGGCACGCATCGGCAGCCAGCGGTTAGGGAAATAGAGTTCGCGAATATTCCCGTCGCCTTTAGGATCGGCGTACGCCTGCAGGAAGACATGAGAAATGCGCATGTCATAAACACGCTGGATCAGCTTGTCGATGTTTCGCTTCTGCTGGGCAGGATCTTTGTCATACACGTAATCCAGATCGACGTGCATCACACGCATCGTTTGTGGTTCACGTACCTGAGCAACCTGACTGGCAAAGCGCTTGAGAGACGGGTTATCAGAGATCAGTACGCGCGGGATATCATCAAGAAACGCAGCGTTCGCCAGCCCTTCATTGAGCGTAAAGGCCATCTTATAGCCATGTTCTTTGGCCAGCTTTAAGGTGGTGCCGTTAGCCGCACCATAAGGCCACACCCACGCGCGCGGCGATTTCCCGGTTACCGATTTAATCTTATTGGTGATCAGCGAGATATCAGTATTAATGCGACGATTGTACTGTTCGTCGGTTTCGTAAGTCCCTGTTTTCTTATCGAAAAGGCGATTCGCCACCGCAGGTTCTTTGCTTCCTTGCGGGTTCGCCTCAGCGCCGAAATGCGAGTTCCAGGTGTGCGCCCCCACTTCCACCAACGGCGATTTGCCCATTTCCTCGACCATCTTCCAGGTGGCAAATTTATCTCGCGCCGTCATTAAGCCGCCAAAATCGACTTTTTTATTGGCTGGAGAATCAACCCAACTGCCCACTGGAGCCCAGAGCGCAGGCCAGTTGTAGGCTTTCAGCAGCGGCCAGACGCGGGTATAAAAACTGCTGTATCCGTCGTCAAAGGTGAGTAAGACCGCTTTTTCCGGCAACACAATTTTACCGTCATGAGCGTCCAGAATTTGCTGCACGCTAATCGGGTTATAGCCATTATCACGCAACCAGGCCATTTGGTCGCTCAACGCGCTGGTGCGCACGGAGAGGTAGCGCTGGTCGGCGGCGCCATCCTCAACATCATGATAGCCGAGCACCAGGAAGCTGTTTTTCGGCCATGGATGATCTGCCGTCAACGGCGTTCTCTCTGCGGGAGGAACATAGCGAGGCGTTGTATTGTGCGCGCTACTGCACGCGGTAATCATCAACCAGCCAGTGATTAATGCGCTAAGCCACAGGCATCTTTTCAGCATGAACAATCCTTAAAACCTGACATTTAAATCGAAAGCGAGGGAGATATTCCGCTCACGTTTACCGTCATAGGGGCGTTTATCCCAAACCAGCATCACCCCGCCATCTACGACGTTGTTCCATTTGAGCCGTTGTCCATATCCCACCTGAACGATAGCGCCAACGTCTTCACCTTGCTGCCAGTAGCCACCCACTCCGGCTATGCCTTGCTGGGTCCACACGGTGTCATAATGGCGGTAAAGAACCTGTTCCGCGCTCAGGCCTGGCACAACGGAAAAATCACTCTTAGGGTTGTAATACGGCACATTCTCTTTAGTGTTGGTGCTCCCACCGATACCCGGGGTAAAGTCCAGCGTAAAGCGCGGCGTGGTCCACATGCGCTCTTTTCCGCTCAGCCCATATTCGATGCGATCGTTACCATCCGAGAAATGTGATGCGGCAAACGACAATTGGTATTCACGTCGTTCGTTTTGATACCAGCGAACAAACAAATCGCCGCTGTTGGCATATACGCCGCTACGCAGCGCGCGCAGTGGCGTGTTGCGCGAAAGACGCTCGGCCGAACCGCCCACGCGCCAGTTATCGTTGAAATCATGCCAGGCGGAAAGACGACCGCCTATTTTCTGCCCATCGCCATAGTTTCGGCCAGACACTTCCATTTCGGCCCAGTAATCACGGGAAGTCCATTCCGCACCAGCCGCCAGATCGCGGCTAATCCCTTTCCCTTCCTCAAACTCGCCGGTTGCGAAGTTGAATCCGGTAAACAGTCGCCAGTTGTCATTAATTGGCGGGCTGTAAATGGCCGTGTTGATGTTGAAATCATTCTTACCGCTGACCGGGCCATCGGACGAGATCCCCTGCGTGCCGCTAATACGTACTTCCGACATTTTATGCACATCACGCATGCGTGCGAGGCGCAGCGTCGCTTCATCATCCGGACTGCGAGCAATAACGTCATCCGTCAGTTCATCGGCCTGCTTCCACTCCTGGAGATCCAGCGCCACATAGGCCTGCTGACGCTCCAGTTCCAGGTTACTGGGCTCAATCACTTCCGCCAGTTTAAGCTCTTTCTCCGCCGCATGCGGCAGTCCACGGGCTTCAAGAACAGAAGCATAGGATATGCGCAGCCCTTGGTTACCCGAGCCTGTTCGCGCCAGATGCTCTGCGAGTTTTTCTGCCTCCGGCAGTTCATTGGCAGCGATATGATATTGCGTCAGCAACGACTGTCCCAGCAGCCAGTTATCGTTTGGCTGCGGTGTTGGCGAACCATAGATGCGTCGCAGATATGGGCTGTCTTTAATTAACGCATCGACCTGTTTTTTAGCTGCATCAAAGTTTTCATTATCGATGTGCGCGTAGAACAGATCCTGTTGATCCTCAGGACCGAGCGGCGTAACCGGAATCGGTCCGTTCGGATAGTAGATGCTCATCAGCATCGCTTCGGTTTTTTCCGGCTGCCGTTCGCTTAACCATGCCGATGCTACCCAGCGTTTTGCGTAGTTTGGCACCTCGCCGCTCGCAGACAGCGATTCGTATTCACTAATCACTTCAGAAGTGCGTTTACGGACCAGCAAGGCGCCCATGCGGTCAATTCTGGCCCGACGGACATCATTCTGCGCAGAAGGCTCATCTTTCCAGGCAGTCAGCAACTGGTCATAACGGGCTAGCGCTTTATCAGCCACGATAAAACGCTCTTCTTCATTACGCGCAGAGGTATAAGAGGAACGTACCATTTCAGCCGCCGCATCAAGCTCAAGGCGACGCTTCACCGGATCGGCAGTTGGTACCACCTCTGCCATATTTAAGGCGGGCCCGGAAACGCGGTTTGCTGACAGCGCAGACAGCAATGTGGATTTTGCATTTTTTTTGCCTGGATCGACGTCATCCGCCAGGCTGGCAACTAACAATGCATCCCAGTTTTTTCCCTGCGAATGGTAGACATAGGCAAGTAGCGCATCAGAATCAGCCCCGGGATGCGCCTGAGCCCATTTATTCGCTTCAGTAAGGGCTTGCTGATTGTAGCGAGCATCCGCCAACGTCATTATCCAGCCGGTACGTACATCTACGTTATCAGGCTCTTCCTGTAAAACGCTTTCCCAGATGGCTAAAGAATCATTCCAGTTCTTCTGGTTGCGATATGCTCGTGCAGCGGCGACTTTGCCCCGGGCAGGTACATTCATCTGTCCACGATACTGCTGCCAGATTTCAATTGTGGTTTTATCGTTGTTATCGACCCAACTGGAAACTTGCAGCCAGTCGGCAACCTGATTTGGCGTTAGCGCGCTTTTCTTTCCCTGATCCTCAAGGAAACGTAATAGGGAAGGTGCGAACAAGTTCCTGATATGAGATCATCATATTCATCCGGAGCGCATCCCAGAGGGACATCATGAGCCATCAACTCACCTTCGCCGATAGTGAATTCAGCACTAAGCGCCGTCAGACCCGAAAAGAGATTTTCCTCTCCCGC
Source organism: Klebsiella sp. WP3-W18-ESBL-02 (assembly GCF_014168815.1). NCBI lineage: Bacteria > Pseudomonadati > Pseudomonadota > Gammaproteobacteria > Enterobacterales > Enterobacteriaceae > Klebsiella > Klebsiella sp. WP3-W18-ESBL-02. Next base: position 69,763 of record NZ_AP021974.1, on the reverse strand, counting down.
ATGGAGCAGATTCTGCCATGGCAGAATATGACCGCTGTCATCGAGCCGTTTTATCCCAAGGCGGGCAATGGCCGACGGCCCTATCCGCTGGAAACCATGCTACGCATTCACTGCATGCAGCATTGGTACAACCTGAGCGATGGCGCGATGGAAGATGCTCTGTACGAAATCGCCTCCATGCGCCTGTTTGCCCGATTATCCCTGGATAGCGCCCTGCCGGATCGCACCACCATCATGAATTTCCGCCACCTGCTCGAGCAGCATCAACTGGCCCGTCAATTGTTCAAGACCATCAATCGCTGGCTGGCCGAAGCAGGCGTCATGATGACCCAAGGCACTTTGGTGGATGCCACCATCATTGAGGCACCCAGCTCTACCAAGAACAAAGAGCAGCAACGCGATCCGGAGATGCATCAGACCAAGAAAGGCAATCAGTGGCACTTTGGCATGAAGGCCCACATTGGTGTCGATGCCAAGAGTGGCCTGACCCACAGCCTGGTCACCACCGCGGCCAACGAGCATGACCTCAATCAGCTGGGTAATCTGCTTCATGGAGAGGAGCAATTTGTCTCAGCCGATGCCGGCTACCAAGGGGCGCCACAGCGCGAGGAGCTGGCCGAGGTGGATGTGGACTGGCTGATCGCCGAGCGCCCCGGCAAGGTAAGAACCTTGAAACAGCATCCACGCAAGAACAAAACGGCCATCAACATCGAATACATGAAAGCCAGCATCCGGGCCAGGGTGGAGCACCCGTTTCGCATCATCAAGCGACAGTTCGGCTTCGTGAAAGCCAGATACAAGGGGCTGCTGAAAAACGATAACCAACTGGCGATGTTATTCACCCTGGCCAACCTGTTTCGGGTGGACCAAATGATACGTCAGTGGGAGAGATCTCAGTAAAAACCGGAAATAACGCCAGAAATGGTGGAAAAAATAGCCTAAATAGGCTGATTCGATGTATTTGCGGGAAAAAAATCGGCCCAGATCCGCGAAATTTTAATCAGCGAGTCAGCTTGGGAAGAAATGACCTGCTTATTCGCACCTTCCCTAAAGGCATTTGAAGGTCGCCGCAAGGATATTCGACAGACGTTCAATTCAGGCATAGCCGGGATCACCTATGCCCAGCTCATAGCCGGAAGTGAGGCGATCGACGTTAAACGTGCTAACAACGCCGTAGACGACGGTTCCGGCATTAAGCGCGCCGTGCCTTCATCATTGAAACATAACGTCGTCACAGTCAGCGTGGAGGCTTCAGATCGCTCCGAAGACCAGCATCACCGCGTAAAAGTGCGCTTTGAGGAATGGGATTCACTGATTGATGAGCTGGGGGATGAGACTAGCGCGGTAAAAGTGACGAAAAAGCTGTGTGCCGGTCGCGTATCCTTCGATTGTGATTGTGGTCGTCATCAATACTGGTATCGCTACATCGCGACCGCCGGTAACTTTGCCCTGGCACCGCCAAAAGAATATGCCTTCCCCAAAATCCGTAACCCTAATCTCAAAGGGATCGCCTGTAAGCACGTGATCCACGCAATGACCCGACTCCAGTCGGCAAGCTGGCAATTGCGGATCGGTCAGGCCATGCTGCAGGCCGCTAAACGTGTAGGGTTCGGTGACGACAAACGACGTACTACTAAGCATTTCACTGAGGAAGATCGGAAAAGATTCAACAAGAACCGTAACTCACAGACTAACCAGGGGGCGATGCGTCAGGAGTGGGATAAATACCAGCGCCGCCAGAAAGCGCTGGGTAATCAGATTGCGCGAGACAGTACAAAGCTACGCACCCTCAGCGACAAACTGTTAAAAGCCCGGAAAATGACGCAAAAACAACGGGCAAAGGCAGAAGAAAGTCAGCAAAAGCTTAAAGCCGAGCAGGATAAAAACAAGGTGCTGCTGCAGCAGCTCGCCGACCGTTTCAAGGTGGAACGCCAGGCGTTTATTGATGCGATGGTAATGACTGGTGTATCACGTCAGGATGCCGAGAAACGCTTCCTGGACTACGTGAAAAACAAAGGCAGGGGTTAATACAAAAGCCCCCAACCTTTCGGTCAGGGGGCTGTTTTACGCGTCCATGAATGAGCTGGGCGGAATGTTGAAGCGCCGCGCAAGTGCTTTCATGTGATCTAGTGTTAGTGAGCGAGTCCCGTTAAGGATGCGGCTCACCAGCGATTTCTTACCAATCTCTTCCTCAAAATCACTCTGAGTCAGTTTGTGCTGGTCCATCAGGACACGCAGCAGGGCCACGCCACTTGGTAACGCTGCAATACGGTCGTTGAACTCTGCGAACTCTTCCGCCTCATCTTCATACTGGGCAATTTTCGCAACCAGCATGTCCACCAGCGGATGATCTGGCTCGTGTTCAACCAGGTATTCAACCAGCGTCAGCGCGTCTTCATAGTCCTTGCGAGAGGCATTGCCCCCCAGGAGGGGGACAATGCTAACCAGGCTGTTTGCCGCCTGGATAGCATCGGTGTACATCATTCTTTAGTTCTCCGGTAAAAATCTGTCAGCTTGTCGTATTCGGCGTGTGTGGTTATGTGCTTTATAAAGATTTTCCCACGTTCAAAATCAGCAAAAAACATCACCCTTAAATTCCCACCGCCAACATCGATCACCCACCACTTCTCCCGATATTTCATTCTGTCCAGCGAGGCAAATCGTTTTTTCATTTCGTCCGGTGAAGTGTAGTTCTCTCTCTTCAAAGTCCGGTATACGTCGTCTAGTGCCGCTGCCTGATTGGGGAATTGCCTGGTGGCTGTATCGAAAGGTGCTCTCGATACAACGTGCATCCTTCGCTCTCCTTGTGTTTCCATCTTGGAAACATAATATCGCACTCCCGCAGAGTTGACAAGTTGGAAACTGAAAATAATTAGGGCACTGTTGCAAATAGTCGGTGGTGATAAACTTATCATCCCCTTTTGCTGATGGAGCTGCACATGAACCCATTCAAAGGCCGGCATTTTCAGCGTGACATCATTCTGTGGGCCGTACGCTGGTACTGCAAATACGGCATCAGTTACCGTGAGCTGCAGGAGATGCTGGCTGAACGCGGAGTGAATGTCGATCACTCCACGATTTACCGCTGGGTTCAGCGTTATGCGCCTGAAATGGAAAAACGGCTGCGCTGGTACTGGCGTAACCCTTCCGATCTTTGCCCGTGGCACATGGATGAAACCTACGTGAAGGTCAATGGCCGCTGGGCGTATCTGTACCGGGCCGTCGACAGCCGGGGCCGCACTGTCGATTTTTATCTCTCCTCCCGTCGTAACAGCAAAGCTGCATACCGGTTTCTGGGTAAAATCCTCAACAACGTGAAGAAGTGGCAGATCCCGCGATTCATCAACACGGATAAAGCGCCCGCCTATGGTCGCGCGCTTGCTCTGCTCAAACGCGAAGGCCGGTGCCCGTCTGACGTTGAACACCGACAGATTAAGTACCGGAACAACGTGATTGAATGCGATCATGGCAAACTGAAACGGATAATCGGCGCCACGCTGGGATTTAAATCCATGAAGACGGCTTACGCCACCATCAAAGGTATTGAGGTGATGCGTGCACTACGCAAAGGCCAGGCCTCAGCATTTTATTATGGTGATCCCCTGGGCGAAATGCGCCTGGTAAGCAGAGTTTTTGAAATGTAAGGCCTTTGAATAAGACAAAAGGCTGCCTCATCGCTAACTTTGCAACAGTGCCAGATCGTGAACTCTGATATAACGTAGGTCCTGTGCCTTACGACTACTGAATTGTGAATAGGTTATTTGAGTGTTGTCGAAAGAAAGCTCCACCTGGCCGAGATAGTTAGCAATCATCGTATCAATGATGCCAGACAGACGACTCGCAAGATTTCCACCTGAGTTCAGCAAACTTTCTGCCCCAGCCTCATTCCCAACGCGCAGATTTTCAAACTGGCTGAAAAAATCGAAAATTTCACCATGCAACTGGCCATACTGAAGTGAAATGAGATGGTCCAATTTTTCTTCAATACGAGTCTGCCCTGCATGTATTAGTCGTGATTCCTTTGTGATTTGCACAGAAAGCAAACGCTGAGAAATCATAATCTCATCATGCATGTTTATAAACAAATCAGGCGTATAGCAGGATTCGTCATCGTTAAGGACGGTTTTAAGACTAGCGACAATCCGCCCGTTCTTCGCATCCTGAATAGTCAGGCCAAGAACCCGCCAGGAACCATTCTCGATTTTCTCTTTTGCCCCGGGACTCATAAGGGATTCGTATTTGAGCTTTTCCATCACATTCATTTTCCTAAAAAAGTATCACTCTGGTTAAAGCCAGACACTGATTGCATGCTTGTCCACAATGTATTACATTTGTATTGCTATTGAAATCAAAATAGATTACAAGATTGTTTGGTTAGCAACCCTACGCGAGAGCTATCATGACTAGCAATGTACAACAATCATCCGCAAAGATAATTGCAATTATGAACAATAAAGGCGGGCCTGGTAAGACCAGTTCCGCGACCAACCTGGCTGTCCATTATGCGAGGTCAGGAAAGCGAACGCTGCTCATGGATTCCGACCAGCAGGCTAACACGACAGAAGTTACGGCAAATGGTAAGAAATACTATTCCATGTATGGTCCGACAATCTGCGATCTCTATAGTAATGCACGCTTAGATATCCACGACGTTATTGTTCCTGCGATGGCGGGTGAAACGGCAATCCCGAATCTTGACCTGGTACCTTCAGACCCTACGTTTGAAAAAATTATCGAGCAGACTCTGACACGTAGTCATCGGGAAAAAATTCTTGCTCGTCATCTCGAAAAGATCCGCAGCGAGTACGATTACATTATCATCGATTGCGCACCAGGCCTGAATATAGCAACTGGCAATGCCATTTACATTGCCGACCACGTCCTGGTACCTGTCGATGGCGGCAGCTTCTCACTGAGTGGGCTGGAAATCATGCTGGATTATATGGATGAGATCTCTGAAGAGAATTATTCCAGATTTAGTGTGTTCCGTAATAACTACAACGGTGCGAATAAGAAAATTAACACCTACATTGAAACAGCATTGACCTCGCATGAAAGAATTGCACCAAGGTTAATGAAAACACGCATACGTACTGATCAGGCGATAGTCCAGTCTCAGGTAGCTTGTGTTCCGCTGTATTACTACCAGAAAAGCGCAATGGCCTTAGTTGACTACGGTAAACTGGCGCGCGAGTTAGATGAAATCATTCGAAGAGAGACAGCATAATGGCTAAAGACCTTGTTCGTCCTAAAATGGAAAAGCCTGAGCGTGCTGCAGCTGGAAGTAGCCTGACCAATATCGCAGCCAAAAAGAAAAATACATCTGGTGAAAGTCCCAAGACAATCCGTATGACCCCGAATGAGAAAATGATTGCACAGCAGCTGGTTGAAGAGATCCAGGCGCTGACACACAAGAACATCACGGTGTCGACGCTGTTACGCGCAGGGCTGTACCTAGCTCAAACAGCTGGACCAGAAAAGGTGCTTAAAGCAATAAAAGAGAACATCTAGTGAATTACAAAAGTAATACACTAGTATTCACAATGTAATTTCAATGGTTGATTTTTGCGCTAACAACCATTAGTATTGAGTAAGGGATAGCTCGAACTATCCCCACTCTGAGTAACAACTATTTCTGATTCACTACCCAGCGTAATACACTAAGCAATACGGTAGGGGCGGCACAGACGCTAACGGTAATGAGGCCGGTAGCGAGTACTGGTGCCATCCCTACTGGTACCCCCATCCAGATTAGTAATGCTGTCAAAAATGACATCATTACACCGTTATGCCCTGCCTGCCACCAGGTAATAACTGTTCCAAGTAAGATACTGGCGGTTTCGAAAACCCAGCCGCGTTTCTTTTTCGCAGGAACAACCGGCGGTTCTTCAGGGGGGGGGGACGGGGCAGCCGTAGTAGTAGTTGTTGATAGTTACGGGTGCATTGTAGGTAGTGTTGTTTGGTACTTGCTGCGACATTTCTGTAGACATAATAGTCTCCTATTTTAGTGAATGATTTAATGCTCCGGTTTACTGCATTCAAAGTTTTCATTTAGAAACCTTTTAGAGTTTTGAAAAAATATGGCGACAATCGCCACGTGATACATATTCATTAGCTGTCAGTTCATTTCAGTTCCTTATCCTCTAAGGGCATTATCTGTTTTTAGGGTGTAAAAATCCTGCCTCCAGTAATGGAGATAATGATTCCTGGTTCTTTCTTCGGGCACAAAAAAAGCAGGCCCGGACGCACCGGTGCCTGCTGTTTTGGCAAGGCCAACAGTACAGGGGAACCGGGTATTATACTTAATAATCTTCTGTGGTTGCCCTGGCCTCTGCTGGCCACATGACGGTTTATCAGTCATGTTCAGAATAAGGTTATCTTACCCTGAAATAAGCATGTTTGTCAATAGTCAACATGTTTTTTAGTCTATTTTTGCAATCTTTTATCGATTTGCCTATTGCAACAGTCAATATCAAGTGTTAGGCATATCATACTGTCTGGCTACCACCACTCTCTCACTGGTGCTCCTTGTTAGAGGCCAGCCCCTGAGGAGCAGGAATAACGGTGAAGATTAACGACTCTATACCCATAGATATTTAGCTTAAGTGCAAATAACCATAATGCGCATAATGACGCGCACAAAAAATACCCGACAGCAACCTTTTCCATTTTAATGGGATTGGTAGTGACCGAGTCAGTGCGTATGGATTGTCAAATGCGTTCTGATTATTATATTACGGGATAGTCGAATGAATGTCAAAATATATTTCCACAACCCATTGACTTTCAAATTAAAAGTACCATCAAAAATGATTGGTTATTTTATAAATACAGAGTACTTAGTTGTTCGTTCGATTTATTTATTTTGTTGTGCATAGTACATAACATGAAAGTACATAAGTCTTTTGCTGTGCAGCAGACTCTTGGACTATCTTGATAGTAAGTATGTTGTCATTTCGAATAACATTACTTCCGGTACTTTATCCGGGATAGTACTTCCTCTATTGAACTATCCCGCATATCAAAGTACTTAAAATAGCCCCGAATACGAATGTAAGAGACAAGTCACTTCTTGCCAAACTTACCATGCAGCCGCTTGGTGAGAACCTCAATCGACTCCTTACGGCCAGAGAAGAGGTCATTCACGACATACTCCATAATCTCGAATGCCGCTTCGATATCGCTCGTGGTGACTTCATCATAGGTATGGCTGCCGGCATTGCCCAGGAATTTAATGGCCATCAATATATCTTTGTAAGGGGTATATTGCCCATCAAGCAACTCAATACGGTTATGAAGAACAATACGTTTGTTCTTGTCATTCAGTTCAGGAACGCCAATTGCCGTTAGCAATCTCTCAACTGATATTCTGATTAAGTTGGCCGCAGATCCCGGCTGGCTGAGATACACAGAAAAAGACGCGATAAGGGGTTTCGTTATCTCTTCCGGGCAGTCATTAGGGAGCATAAATGGATGCAATGTTGGCACAAAATGAAGAGGTTTATGCCAGGCGTAATACTGGATTCCTTCATCCCCATAATCCTGTTCCCAGCCCCCCTCCCCAGTGCAAACAACGACTTCCTTACAGGTTTCACGAGAACAATGTGCCATACAGGTGAAAACTGTTTCATCCATTTCAGGCTCAAACCAATCCTCACTCTGAGCTTGCCTGCTACGCAGTACTGACTCAGTTTTAAAACTTGGCTTATCAATCCGCAGAGTTTTCTGGCTACACGCAGGGCATGGCCAGTCAACGTTCAGACTATTAAAAAATGTCGCGGATATTTTATGAACTGGCATTTATTTAAACTCCATTGGTCATTGTTATTAGGTCTGAACTGAATATTCAGGTTCAGATATGCCTGACCTCAACATAAGCCATTATTCATTTTCAGAAAAGGGCTCGGCATACGGTACCCGACATGTCGGCAAAATTTTTGTCTCACATCCAGAATTTCTACCCTTTCCGTTTTCTGCTATTTCAGGAAAAGACCGCCGGACACCCAAAACCACAGTATATGGCGTCCTGCCAGCCCCCTCTGTCAGGATAGTTGTCACCCCCATCGAAAATACTAATGACAAGATGGGAACAGATCGTGAAACGAATTTCACCAGAACGTAAATCGGCTGCACTGGCTAAATTACTACCGCCTTACAACATGACCGTCACCGCAGTTGCGCAGATGGAAGGGATATCGGAAGCTACCCTTTATTACTGGCGTAACAAGGCGAAAGCAGAGGGAATACCGGTGCCGGGTGCAAACAAAACTACAGACCAATGGTCAGCCGAAGCCCGGCTGGCTGTGATTATCGAAACAGCTACACTCAGCGAAACAGAACTCGCGCAATACTGCCGTAAAAAAGGGCTTTACCTGGAACAGATTAGTCAGTGGAAACAAGGCTTTTTGCAGGTGTCTTCGCCCACTGACAAAGCGGCGCTCAAACAAAGCCAGAAAGAAGTTAAACAACTAAAACGCGAACTGCTTCGTAAGGAAAAGGCGCTGGCGGAGGCGGCAGCGATACTGGTGCTGCGAAAGCAGTTGCGGGATTTTTACGGGGAAACCGACGAGGACGACTGACGCCCGGAACAGAGCGGCAGGCACTTATCGGTTACGTGCGGGACGCGATGGCGTCAGGAGCTCGGCTGTCAATAGCGCTGACGGAAGCGGGATTAAGTGAACGGACGTGGCGACGCTGGCAAACGTCGTGGGAAGACAAGCGTGTCAGCACGGTCAGGCCCTCCCCGGTGAACCAGTTAAGTGAGCAAGAAGAGCAACAGATACTGGCAGTGTGCCATCAGCCAGACTACGCCAGCCTCCCCCCGTCACAAATCGTACCGGCGTTGGCGGATAAGGGGATTTATCTGGCAAGCGAGTCAACCTTTTACCGGGTACTGCGTCGTCATGGAGAGGTGCATCGCCGGGGACGGCAACGGGCAGCGCAGAAAGTCACCCCGGCTACGAGTTGGCAGGCCAGCGGGCCGAATGAGGTGTGGACATGGGACATTACATGGGTTCCGTCAACCGTAAAGGGGCGCTGGTTTTACCTGTATCTGGTGGAAGACCTCTACAGCCGAAAAATCGTGGGATATGAAGTGCATGAAACTGAAAGTGGTGAGCAGGCGGCAGCCCTGATACAACGCACGGTCCTTCGGGAAGGATGCTGGCAAAACCCGCCGGTACTGCATGCGGACAACGGCGCGGCGATGAAGTCACAGACGTTGCAAATGAAGCTACACGAGCTGGCGATAACCCCCTCTCACAGCCGGCCGGGAGTGAGTAACGATAATGCGTATGTGGAGTCGCTGTTCCGGACACTGAAATATGTCCCGCAGTGGCCGTCATCAGGGTTCGGCAAGCTGGAGGAGGCGCGTGAATGGATAGAGGTTTTTGCTCAGTGGTATAACGAAATGCACAGACATAGCGGCATCAGGTATGTGACGCCGGGTCAGCGACATCGTGGAGAAGACGGTGTGTTGCTGAAAAATCGGGATGAGGTGTACAAAAAGGCAAAAGCGGAACGGCCTGAACGCTGGTCTGGCAGAACACGAAACTGGCATCCGGTAGGCAAGGTAATGCTGAATCCAGAACGGGAAAAACAGGCAGCCTAAATCAACCGGGGGTGCCAACTACCTTGACACTTACCGCCAGCCTCAGAACACATCATCCAGGCATAAACGATCCAGAAACGATCCTTCTGGCGATCGGCCCCTGATTTATCTGTTTCCTCTTTATGGTATATTTCCAGAAATCGGAAAATCCGGGCGCAGTGCTCTGCGGGTTTTTCCAGTGGCAACAACCGCTGCGAGCGACGAAAATAGTCACTGAACTTCACCAGATCGCGCTACGTGAAAAATTTCTGCCAGGCAGGGGTCATCTGCAGCAGATTTTACGTAGCGCACGAGAAAACGGGGACATCATGAATCTGCCCTCTTTTATGCCTGGCTCCCCTCCCCTGCCGGTGACCGCGGTACCGGCCGGATTCGATTACGGTCGGGCGCTGTCGCTGCGGGAGATGGCTGGCCATTACACCGAGCTGCCAAAATACCTGCTGGCACCGGAAGTCAGCGCCCTGCTCCATTATCTGCCGGACTGGAATCAGCACGCGTTCATCAATACGCTCTGGAATGCTGGCCCCAGGCTCAATGAAGCGCTGGCCTTAAGGCGGCGGGATTTTCATCTCAACGATGAGATCCCGCATGTGGTGATCCGCACCGCCAAACAACGCCGTGCCGGCGGCGGCCGTCCGAAGAAAGGCAAAAGCGCTAACCGCGTGGTACCGTTATCGGACCCGGCCTATGTGGATGAGATGCGCCGGCTGTTCGCCAGTACGAAGGAACAGTTTGAAGATGACATTATCACCGGCGAGCGGAGAGCGCGGCCGATCTGGTCGGTATCCGACAGAACGGTCAGAAACTGGCTGGTCCGGGCCATCGATTCCGCCGGCCGTGACGGTGTCCGGTTCAGCATCGCCGTCAGTCCGCACACGTTCCGCCACAGTTTTGCGATGCACCTGCTTTATGGCCACGTGCACCCGAAGATCATCCAGGGACTGATGGGCCATGAAAAGTTTGAGAGCACCGAGGTGTATACCAAGATATTTGCCCTCGATGTGGCCGCCAGCCAGGACATCCGCTTTACTCTCAATACGCAGGACGCGCTGCAGCTGCTGCGCGCCAGAACTGACTGAGGCAAAAATGCAAAAGTTAATCGTTCAGGAAAAATTCAATCCCCCAGGCGATGATGTGCTGGCGCTGATCGAGAATGGGATGGACTTCCTTGATAAGGCTCGTTCAGAACTGGAAGCCAATGAGTACAAATATTCGATAGTCAGTTTCTGGACTGCCGTCGAAATCATGCTGAAAGTGCCGCTGCTCCATGAGCACTGGAGCCTGGTTTGTAGTGGGAAACGGTTCGTTCGTAGTAAATTCCTTGAGGGGGATTTCCAGTCGGTCACATATGACGATGCCATCACGCGGTTAGACGATGTGCTGAACATGCCCCTGAATAGCGATACCAAAAAAGCCTTCAATGCTATCAGACAGCATCGTAATCAGGTGGTCCACTTCTATAAGCAGGCCTTCACTGACCAGGACCAGCAAGCCATTCTTTCCGAGCAGGCAGCAGCCTGGTTTGCGCTGAACCGCTTTATGCGCGAAGACTGGGTATCCATTTTTGGTCCTTTACACTCCTGGAAACTTGCCAGAAGCGAAACCCTGCTTCTGCAGGGGAATAAATTCTATTCAGCCATCCGACTGGAACAGGTTAAGGCTGATCTTGATAAACGCGTTGCCGGGGGACAAATTGTACAACGCTGCGATGAATGCAATCAGGATGCTGCAGTAACAGATACGATCGATACTGGTCATCATGAACTCCCTGTTTTATACGAGCGACATTGCCTGGTTTGCTCCAGCCTCTCCGGGTTCATACGCATGCATTGCCCGGCTTGTGGTGATGAAATGGCATGCCTACAAGGAGAATTTTCCGTCAGATGCAACAAATGTGGTGTTAACCATAATCGGTATGATGTTCTTGATGAGAGCCTGTTTCACTCCAACTGGGATGACGAGTTTTTGCCTGCAGGATGTACTCAGTGTATGAGACCTGGAACGGTGGCTAAGTTTGGAAATGGCTACCTGTGCACTGAGTGTCTTAGCTTCTTTAAGACGTTAATGGTATGCGAATGTTGCAACCATGCGATCGACTCTGTTCAGGAGCTTAGCTATATTCGGGGATGCGATTTCTGTGACGGTGATAAGCGATACATGGATGAATAATGTATTACATTTGTATCTCAAATGAATATCAAATATGCGTGCCTTAAGTTTATATAATCAAGCTGAAAGGCATTGTATAAAAAAATATTAGAATACATATGCATTCTAATTGTATTACAAAGGAGTTGTTAATTGTCTACCTGGACAGAAATCACCATCGATGATTCTTTAACCATCTATCCAACTCAGAACTCATACCATCTTTGGTTCTTCCAGGAAGGAGACCGGGTCCGGGAGGTACATACCGAGGACGAAGACCTACGGTATGACGGGGCATTTATTGGTTATCGGGCTTCTGTTGGACAGATTAAAAGGAGAATGGCGTTAATTGGGTATGATCGCGATTCGCTGGAACGACACTTCTCTCATGCACTAAATTCCTGGAAAGCTGAACTAGCGAAAGAGTTCAGTGCGCTTGAAGGGAATGGTGACAAGGGGGAATTTGATACTCGCAGATATCACTGGCTCAAACAGATTTTGAGTGTTCTGAAAAATGCTCGTCTGGAGGACTGGCTGCAACGGTTCCATCGTGCACAGAATTGGCCCATGAACGAAGAATTCGCAAACAGCTTTGATGAGTGGGTGGAAACTGGAGATCCTGTTCTCTCGCTTATGGTCAGTAGTGTTGATGGGTACTGTGGGTGGGTACGGGATACCTCTTTCAACTTTCCTTGTACTGATTATGACTTTTATTCTCTTGCGCTGTTGCTTACATCAGACGATAACGCTTTATGTGAGCTTAATTTAAGCGAGTTAATCTGGGATGAACGCATGGACGATTTCCTGGATCTCGAAGAAAGAAACTGCGGTGCCACAAAGCCATTACGTAATGCGAGAAAGAGCCTTGATGAACTTCTGAACCTGGCCAACCAGAGAACAGAAAACGCTGTTCTTTTGCGTATGTGCTATTCAGGCATTATCACCGTGATGGAAGTATATCTGTCAGACATATTTATCCGTTCTGTACAGCATGAACCAGTCAAACGCCGTTTTGTCGAGAATTATGCCAGGTATAAGTCAGCGGAGAGAAAACCACTTTCAGAAGTTTACAAACAGCTCGAATCCCTTGATAAACGTAAGCGTACAGCGAGAACCGTATTGACGGGAACGGGTTATTCAGTTGGCAGGGTTATTCGCCAGGGTAACAGTTCGCTGACCTGATTGACCGGCCAGTCAGCTATGACGTTGAGCACATGACAGAGATACCTCTCTGGCTCCACGCCGTTCAGTTTGCACGTCCCGATCAGGCTGTACAGCAGTGCTCCGCGCTCACCACCGTGGTCAGAGCCGAAGAACAAGAAGTTTTTGCGGCCCAGGCTGACCGTCCGCAGCGCATTTTCAGCGATATTGTTATCGGCTTCAGCCCAGCCATCGTCTGCATAGTACGTCAGTGCTGGCCACTGGTTCAGTGCGTACGCGAACGCCTTCGCCAGCTCTGAGTGTCGCGACAGCGTTTTCATCTTTTCACGCAGCCAGCTTTCCAGGGATTTCAGTCGCGGTTTAGCTTTCTGCTGACGCTCACCAAGACGCTGCTCTGCCGGCATTCCCCGTATTTCAGCCTCGATAGCATACAGTTCGCCTATCCGTTTCAGGGCTTCCTCCGTCAGCACTGATGGAGTACGAACGTGCACATCATGGATCTTGCGGCGGGCGTGAGCCCAGCAGGCTGCTTCAGTTATCTGTCCATTGCGGTACAGCTCGTTGAACCCGGCGTACGCATCCGCCTGCAGAACACCGCTGAAGCCCGCAAGATGGCTCTGCGGATGGATGCCTTTTCTGTCCGGGCTGTAAGCGAACCACACGGCCGGCGCCAGCGCTGACCCGGCGTTGCGGTCGTCGCGAACGTACGTCCACAACCGCCCGGTCTTCGTCTTTTTATTACCTGGTAACAGTACCGGGACGGGCGTGTCATCGGCGTGGAGTTTGCCACCCATCAGGACATAGTCCTGAAGCGCCTCTTCCAGCGGCGACAGTAGCCGGCAGCATGCATCCACCCAGCCCGACAGCAGTGAGCGACTCAGTTCCACGCCCTGGCGGCCGTATATTTCAGACTGGCGGTACAGTGGTGTGTGCTCTGCATACTTTGAGGTCAGCACGCGGGCCAGCAACCCCGGGCCGGCGATACCCCGCTCAATGGGCCGTGAAGGCGCCGCTGCCTGCACGATCGCATCGCACTGAGTACAGGCATGTTTTTCACGTACTGTCCGGATAACCCGGAAGGCGCTGCGCATCAGCTCCAGCTGTTCGGCGGCATCTTCACCCAGGTAACTCAGCGAACCACCGCACTCCGGGCAACAGGATTCTGCCGGAAGCATACGCTTTTCATCACGCGGGAGTGATTCGGGGAACGGTCTGCGGGTGCGGGTCTGACGCAGCGAGCGCTGCACTTCCGGGTCATCCACACGACCGGTCAGCGTATCGCTTTCTTTCTGAAGCACCTTCAGGTCAGCTTCCATCTGTGCGATACGACGGGATACTTTTTCGGAACGGCTGCCGAAGTTCATCCGGCGGAGTTTATCCAGCTGCGCCTGCAGGTGGTCTATTTCGCGCTCACGGTCGGCCAGCTTTTCCAGCAGGGCGCGGTTCAGCGCTTCCTGTTCGGCAAGCCGCTGTTTCAGCAGAAGGATTTCGTCAGAAGAGGTGTCGTTCATAAGCCCGTATTTTACCAGGCTTATTCAGCAACAACCAGGATAAAGAGGCCTACAACATGGTCAGAGATGTCAGCAACCGTTTAGGTTGTCGCCAGTCGATGCCTTCCATCAGCATCGCCAGCTGGGCCGGGGTCAGGAACACTTTGCCATCACGGGCAGAGGGCCAGGCGAAGCGACCACGCTCCAGCCGTTTGGTCAGCAGGCACAGCCCGTCGCCGGTGGACCACAGCAGTTTGACCTGGTTGCCGCTGCGACCCCGGAAGATGAAGACGTGGCCGGACATCGGATCGTCTTTCAGCGCCGTCTGTACTTTTGCGGCAAGACCGTTGAAGCCATTTCTCATATCAGTGGTACCGGCAACCAGCCAGATTTTGGTACCTGTTGGTAACGGGATCATCGCTTCAGCTCCTGTATCAGCAGAGCCAGGAACTTTTCGCTGACAGTGCCGTTGAGGCGGAGCGTCCCGTGCCGGAACGTTATCTCACAGCTGATACTGAGGGCTTCCGGGCTCTCAGTGGGCGGCTCTGGCTGTACGTCAGCGGCATCGAGAGTCACAGGAAGTAGCTGCGGGTTCTCTGAAGAAGGTAATAGCAGCTTTCCCTCGCGCCATTGTTGGCGCCATTTGAACAGCAGATTGGCGTTAATGCCATTTTCAAGCGCCAGTTTTGAGATGGATGTTCCTGGTTCGCAGGAGGCAGCAACGAGTTGTTGCTTAAACTCAGGAGAATAATTAGGGCAGCCTTTTCGCCTGCCGGGAGTCACATTTTTCTGCATATCTGACACTTTGGTTCCCACTACTTATTTGGTGGACACCACTTTGTCGGATGCTTCGGATTATGACCAGACGGTTCACGCTGTACGCTTACTGATAAACTCATTGAAGATGATCTGCAAAGCCTGTCGTTTCATCACATCCCTACGGTAAAACAACTCTACGATAACTGCCTGCTCATACGCTTTCCCGAACATCTTTTATCTGGTATCGCACAGGCTGTACAGATTAGGCACGACATTGTTCACCGTAACGGGCGTGATGTGAAAGGAATCCACCACGAAATATCTATTGAGCACCTTCTGAAACTAAGCGTTCAGATGAATGACTTCCTTAATTTCATTGATCAGCAAGTACTTGATGCTCTTGAGCAACTGTTTACAGACACTCGACATGATTAATAAAATCAATCATCAACGCCATGTACGGTTTTTAGATGTTTTTGGATTACAAATGTAGTACACAAGTAATCATAAAGCATTCCATTCATGTTGTGATTGAAGGTGAAAAAAGAACATGTTTGTAATACAAATGAATTTCAAATGTAATTCTTTTTAAGCGTCGTGGGGATTAAATATGAATCTGGTCTGGAAAGAAACCCCGAGGGGAAGATTTTACCGTGAGCTAAGCTTTGCCGAGAAAATGGCTGTCTCGCACGTTGTCAGTCGTGCATTAACTCCCACCAAGGCAGACCTGCTGCTGGCCAACAAAATCTTCACTGAGATGGATACAAGAGAGTTATTGATCGAATGCGATTGTCTGGCCAGCGCAGGGACGAAGCCTTTTAACTGCGAGGTTAAATCAGCCACACTCAGACATTTGTCGACGTCTCCAGAACATGACGCACAATGTCCGCTGTTCAGGATTAAGAAGGGCAGGGAAGGCGATGACGGAGGCCAGGAAACTAAAACCAACCCACTAAACCCTGTTGGCGGTAATGACTGGTTGCCTGATGAAGTGGACAAAGGAAAAGTGACGGGTACACCCACCCCGAGGGGGCCGCAGGCACATCGGAGAAAATCACTGAAGCCTGTCCCGGCAATCGGCCGCAAACTACTGACGCTCATCCAGGCCGCAGGGCTTAATCAGCTCGAGTTGCTGTCTGAAAACGTTGCCCCAGGCATGATTAGCGCGCTGAACAGGGTAAAGGAGGTTGTGGCTACCAGCTCAATGGAAAATGGCATTCCACTGTCGTCCATCATCAGCTGCAGTCCCTGGATGACCCGTTCCTGTATCAATGACGCCATGACGGCACTGGCCAGTGAAGGGAAGATTAAAGACGAGAAAAAAGCAGCTTGCTTTTACATCGTGGGGCTCAGTAACCACGTCTCACATGAAGAAATCACATTCACAGTGAAGGGGACTCGGTATTCACACCGGCCAGCTGCTCGCGTCAGAATTAACGGTGAAAACTCATATAATGTGGGCAGCAGAGCGCCATACTGGGTGATTATTGAGTACCGGCTTGATGGCAATGGTTCCGCGTTCTGTCACGAAGGGTACGCTCATGCTGCCTATGATCTGGATAACCCGATCCCTGTGGATAGCAACAAAGAGCGCGACACGATGAAGGCTCTCCTAAGCGCGACGGATTACGTCAGGAAGTGTGACAATTCGCCATCAGCAATAAGCTTGCTCAAACCACTCTTCACACTGAAAAGTGGGGCAGATAATGACGTTGTACACCCAGACTTCATGCTGAACGTCGTGCCAGCTGGAAAAGAAATTGTTGGAACGATAATCATCGAAACGATGGGCAATGATTCAGAAGAATACATCCAGCAGAAAGCTGGAACGCACGAACTGATGGCGCAGCTCGGTGACCTTATTACAGATCCACCCGGCTGGCCAGAAGCCTCCAGGACGACATTTAACAGATTACTGCTGGCCCATATATTTAAAGTAGGGAAGTAAAAATGGTAGCAGTACGCCTATGGTCCAGGGTTACTGTGACAATTCACCCTCAATTTGGGTGTCGTTCGCAGGTTATGCTGGACCGATAGGCTCCGTGTGACAAATCACCCTCACTTATCCTATCGTCCTGGTGTGACAAACTGCACTTTTCTAATCCGTGACAATTTGCCCTCAAGTTGTGCCGTTTGTCACCCCATGTAAGTGCAGAAAGCCTCAGAATCCCAGAATATGGGCAATAAAAAAGGGCAACTGTGACAGATTGCCCTTAACCCAGATATGTTATTGTGACAAACAACCCTCACTAACAGTGACAATCCGCCCTCATCTAATCAAGCTGCATTTGAGGCTATATCATTGAAAGTAAATACAATGTGAGTAGTCTGTCTGCCTTTCTTTTTTTCAATATAGGATAATCGCATAGGCGTGCGGCTATTGATTTCGTCGACGCTGGCTTGCAGGAAACGGCGACGAAAATCGGGCATGCGCTGGTAGCTCTGCGGCAACTGATAACGCTCCATGATCCAATCGATACCGAGTGATACCACGCCAGAACCATCAGGTTTACGGTACTGGCATAAGGATTCGTACAGCCTCATTGCGTACGGATTGGTGATCTCCTTCGTTTCACTGAGCCTGAACTGTGTAAAACGGCTCTGCAAGCCGATGAAGAAGGGGATGAGGTATGGGTTTATATGCACACTGTAGGTGCCGCGAGATGGGCTATGAGCGCGTTTAATAAACCAAGGAAAAGACTCGTAACCCTTCTCGCCAGCGGCATCCTCTTCTGGTCGGTAAAATACAACCTCTTTGCCACTGAAGCCTTTCAGAGCCTGCCGTATATCCTTACTAGCTTCAGCTGAAGTCAGGCCAAACGTAGCGGCGTAATGGGCTACCTGAATCTCGCAAATACCATCATGTTCCTGCAGTGTGCCGTCAGATTTTCTTATCTGATTAACAAACAGATACAGCATCCGCTTCTGATCGCGAGAAAGGCTGTAGGCAGCTTCAGTAAGTTCATTCGACTGAACAATACGGGGGCTGTTCTTCCGGTTTTTTTGATTTATCAGCGCAATATCCGTCATGACCTGACCATGATTTATGTGACAGGATTCAATCCTGTCACAGTGTGAGCGGAAGTGTCAACTGATTGGGATAACTCTGTGATTTTACGCAGATCCTGAGGGCAATTTGTCACAGGGTTGAGGGCAGATTGTCACGAAAAAAGGGCCGTTCTGAGGGCAAATCGTCACAGTGAAAGGGTGATTTGTCACATCAACAGGGCTGAAAGCCGCATATTTAAAGGGCTGGAGCGACCTCTAAAAAGAAGATCTAAAAACATATTTAAAAAAGATCTTATAAAAATATCAGGTGGATATGTGGATAACTCAGCAAACCTCTCTGACAGTATCGGTGCGTTAAGTGGTTCATGTTGGCACTGGTGCCTTGGTGCTTCCTCGCTCACTAACTCGCTACGCTCGGGACGTGAGACTGCGGCGAGCACTACCGGCGTTCTCTAAGGGCAAGAATGTTTTACAGCCTGGCTACTGGTATATCGCTCCACCGGGTTGTGTACGCAGGTGACAAAAGCTCGCGTTTCATCTGCCATTCAGGCGCAATTCCACGACCAGCAAACCAGACCTTTCCGGTACCGGAGTTATTGATTTTATCAAGCACCTGCATCAGTTGGTCACTTCGGGCATGAGGTTGCACATCGTCGAACAAGTTCAACTGCGCAACGCCAGTCGGCGTAAAATCATTGAGCATGACACCTGCGCGCGCATATCGATGCCCATCGGTCCAAATGCGATCGAGAGATTTAACTGCGGCTGTAATGATATCGCGGGTGTCTCTGGTTGGTGCCATCAGCTTCTCGCTGGCCACGTTCCCGTAGTAAGGCTCGGCGGCAAACGGAGATGTTTTGATAAAAACAGCTACTTGGCGACAATACTGCCGTTCGCCACGCAATTTTTCCGCTGCTCGTTCAGCATACTGGCAAACAGCCTGTCTCATCGCCTCATACGTCGTTATACGCTCTCCGAATGACCTGCTGCATACAATCTGCTGTTTCGGTGCTGGAGCGTCTTCCAGAGCGATACAGGACTCCCCATTCAGCTCCCGGACAGTTCTCTCTAGTACCACATTGAAATTACGCCGGATAAAAACAGGATTTGCCCGCGCCAGCTGCAGTGCAGTAGTGATCCCCATTGTGGCCAGCTTTTTAGAAATACGGCTGCCAACCCCCCAGACTTCACTGACAGGCTGCAGTGATAATAACTTTTCTGTTCTCCGCCAGTCACCGGGGCCAAGCATCAATACACCGCCGAATTGTGGCCACTCTTTAGAGGCCCACTGAGCCGATTTTGCTAAAGTCTTGCTAATGCCGCCACCCACACCGATGGTTAGCCCCGTTCCGTTAAGAACGTGTTCCCGCAGTTTTCGCCCATAATCTTCGTAGCTGATACAGCTCTCCAGTCCCTCCAGCGTAAGAAAGCATTCGTCGATTGAGTACTGTTCAGCGCGTATCGCCATCTCCTCAATTCTCGCCATGACTCGATTAGATAGACTTGCATAAAGTTCATAATTACTTGAAAAAACGTGTATTTTCTCACTGAAATGCATGCTTTTTAGCTGGAACCACGGAGTGCCCATCTTTATACCCAATTTCTTCGCAGGCCCGTTCCTGGCTATCACCACACCGTCGTTGTTAGCCAGCACGCAAATAGGCTTACCACGCAGGTCTGGCCTGAAAACGCCTTCACAGGAGGCATAGAAGCTATTCACATCCGCCAGTGCGAACATCGAGGACATCAATTTGTTTCTCTGGTTTTGTGGATGAATGCGGTAACGACGCCGAATATCTGCAGCTGGTCAGGATCAGGGTATAGGGTGGGATACGCCGCATTCATGGGGTGCAGAGCTAAACGAGGTCTTAAGAGCAGCTGCTTCACCGTGAATTCTCCATCCACTTCTGCGATGACGATGTCACCGTGTTCAGCACGTTCAGATTTATCCACGATCATCAGATCCCCACTGTGTAGACCAAGCTCAGTCATGGAGTCCCCAAGGGCGCGCACAAAGTAAGTCGCGCTGGGATGACGAATACAGTACTCATTAAGGTCCAGCTCTGACTCGGTGTAATCAGCCGCTGGGCTGGGAAAACCGGCAGGGCATCGTTCAATGAATAGGGGGCTTGTCTGGCGTGCTGGATTTGCAACCGGCGTGATAATGAGCAACATGTTCAACCTCAAAAAAAAACAACTGTATTTATATACAGTATATAAGCGACAAACCAAAAATCAATCGCACCGTAAGTTGCTCAAATTGAGAAAAATAAATCACCTTCAAATGGTGTTTTTGTCGTTAATGGCTTTTTGTTCTACTCAATCTGAGCTAAATAAGTTGACCTAATCTGTATGTGGTGTATTGTTATGCTCAAATTGAGCAAAACAAAGGGTTCAAAATGATGAATGTTTACTGCGATGATGGTTCTACAAACGTTAAGCTGGCATGGTTTGAAGATGGTGAGATGAAAACCGTGGTATCACCAAACTCATTCCGACATGGCTGGAAAGTGGCTGATTTCGGAGGGGCGTTTAACTACCTGATTGGCACAATGAAATATTCATGGGATAGCGTTAGCCGCGATGCCGTGTCGACTACCAATGTCGAATATCAATATGGTGATTTGAATCTGCTGGCGGTACATCACGCGCTGCTGAACTGTGGGCTACAACCGCAGGATGTGATGCTGACAGTGACGCTGCCACTCAGCGAATACTATGATCAGGACTGTCAGAAGAACGAAGATAATATTGCGCGCAAAAAAGCTAATCTGCTGCGTAGTATTTCCCTGAATAAGGGGGAAGTGTTTACGGTTCGTGATGTCATAGTTATGCCGGAGTCTCTACCTGCAGCGTTCAGCCGCCTGTCAGAGATTCAACCCGGTGCTGGCGAAACAACGCTGATTATCGATCTTGGTGGAACAACGCTTGATGCCGGTGTGATAGTGGGTAAATTTGAAGATATCAGCGCAATTCATGGTAATCCATCGATTGGCGTATCTCAGGTCACCCGTGCAGCTCAAGCGGCATTGCGTACTGCAGATACTGAAACCAGCCCGCTCATTGCTGATAAGGTTATCCGCAGCAGAAAAGATCGTGCATTTCTTAACAGCATCATTAATGATGCTTCAAGAATTGACTATGTCGTTGACAAAATTGAAGAAGCAATCGAATCGCTGGGAGTTCGTATCGTTAGTGAACTGACTAACTTCCGCAACGTTAACCGCGTGCTGCTGACTGGCGGCGGTGCAACACTGATTGAAAATGCTATTCGGAGCGCATGGCCACTGGCGAAAGAGCGCGTAGAAGTTATCTCTGAACCTCAGTTGGCCCTGGCGCGCGAAATTGCTCTCTTCCAGAAAGAGGATTAATCGTGCCTGCAGGCAACTTTTCTATTTACCTTTACCATGATGACCCCACAGATATGCGGGCTCAGGCGACTATTGAACGGACATCACAACCTCTGCGCGGTGAGTTTCTCCGCGCAGCGGCGATTTCCGGGGCCATTATGTATCGGATAGATATGCGCCTTCCGTCCGTGCTGACATCTTTGTTTGCCGGTCAGATGCAGGTGGGGCTTTTTGCCGGTCTGTTGGCACTGTTATCAGGTGAAGGAGAGCTCTTAAAAACCACGGATCAGGAAACCTATCCCTGGGTGCCGGATAAACTCTCCAGATCGTCAGAACGCCGGCGTTTTTCACTGAAGATTAACGACGATGTAAACGCCGGGTTACTGATGAGCATTCTAGGTGAAGTGTCGACGCGTAGACGTAATTCACTGTTGAGAGAACTGGTGATTGCCGGCTGCGCGATACACGACCTCGATGCAAGATTTGTGAAGTTGTTATCGAGTATGCCTGAACCGCCCGTTTCCATTCAGGAACTACAGTTGCTGACAGATAAGATGCTGGGCTTAAGCACGCTGAAAGATATACCGGCAGTGGCGAACGGAGGTAAGTCCTCTGAACAGAAACCTGCATCTGGTGGAAACACAGTCAAAGAAAACATGAAAAAAATCTTTTGAGTGCGATCCATGCTCAAACCAAAACAATGGATTCTAAAAGTTGTTGTGTCCTATCTCCGTCGGAAGCAGGTGCCACAACACTTATGGCCAGAGAATATAAAGAAAATCGGTAGCTGGTTCTTTTTAGGTTCAACACTGACCATATTCCCTTTGTTGATCATGGACCACGTTCATCTGTCAATAATCATCATGTTCCAGTTAATGTTTCTGGCTTGCATTTTTATCGGTAACTTTCTGGTAGATTATGCCAAGAAATAAGTTAAGGCCGTACGTCGACATGAAAGGCCTGCTTAATCAGCGGGCCTTTCTTACTTACAGAGCAGAACTTTAAGTCCTCAGCAACACAACATAGCTCAAGTTTTTTATCTTAGTGAACATATTAGGGCCCATGTAGGGATTAAGTATGTCCAGGAGCCAACATATATAGTGCCGACTTGCCAATAATGACGGGAGTATATTTTATTTTAAGATATTCTTGAGGCGTTTTACCTTTTAAGTTGCTGAAAGCAATGTGCTGAAGGTTATCTGCATGACCAAAAATCAAACCACCGTATAATTCTTCCGATTTATTTGTTGCTGAGTCAGGGTCAATTCGTGTATTGATATATGTGCCGATGGTACAATCCAAAATATAGTCATTGTTGATGGTTATCCATGCATGGCTGTCAAATATTGGAGGGCTCCCATGTTCAAGCCATTCGATACATCTATCCTGATTAAACTTAAATCCCAATTGTTCTGATAATAGAACCTCGCCAATTGTTATATTGGCAGAAATAGAACGGTAATACTCATTTATAAAGCAAAGAATTTGAAGGTGAACATTTGCACAGTCCCCGCCAAATTTAATTATTGGGTTGAAATTATGATTAAGGTAATTCTTAGTGTACTCAAAAAACAAACCAGAAAGCTCTTCAATTAAATCTGAAACATTCGCTTCGCAATCATTCATGGGATATGAATCTAAAGAAAACTGTTTCTCAATAGTGAATATTTTTGCATCTTCAAATAAATGTCTATAAGTCGTGTTGTTCATACCTTGAATTTTGTTTATCATATGTGCCCTTTATAAAATTTCTAATATGTTAATAAATAACACATTTTAATATAATGCGTAATTTAGTCAACAATGTCAGTGTTAATAGTAATGGTTTTACATATCTGTATCTGGCTTCATATTATGAATTATTTAATATGGCTAACGTCCGCTTTTGTTGCGAGTTCAATGGGGTGATGCAATCCAATCCTATGGGGGCATGAAACGAAGAGCGCGGATTAACTACATACCGGAACAGAAACGATTATTTGTGACAGATATAAGCGTGTTGCATCCATCGGCTGAACTTACAGTACTTAGCTGATGTTGGTAAATGATTATTAGAATTGGTGCATGTTAATCTACGGGGGTAGGTCAAAGCACCCGAAGGTGCTTTCTTATTACTTGAATAAATCTAAAACTTTCCACATGAAAATAAAGATCATTAGAATCATGCTCCCGTAAAATGGAAGCATTGTTTTAGAAAATGCCGCGTCTAAATAGCAACCAATATCTTTGCTATAGACTGAAGAATTCATTGTAAATCCTTCACTTTTTACATTTCCATTTGCGACTTCTTCGTACACCCCCTCTGTCAGGATAGTTGTCACCCCCATCGAAAATACTAATGACAAGATGGGAACAGATCGTGAAACGAATTTCACCAGAACGTAAATCGGCTGCACTGGCTAAATTACTACCGCCTTACAACATGACCGTCACCGCAGTTGCGCAGATGGAAGGGATATCGGAAGCTACCCTTTATTACTGGCGTAACAAGGCGAAAGCAGAGGGAATACCGGTGCCGGGTGCAAACAAAACTACAGACCAATGGTCAGCCGAAGCCCGGCTGGCTGTGATTATCGAAACAGCTACACTCAGCGAAACAGAACTCGCGCAATACTGCCGTAAAAAAGGGCTTTACCTGGAACAGATTAGTCAGTGGAAACAAGGCTTTTTGCAGGTGTCTTCGCCCACTGACAAAGCGGCGCTCAAACAAAGCCAGAAAGAAGTTAAACAACTAAAACGCGAACTGCTTCGTAAGGAAAAGGCGCTGGCGGAGGCGGCAGCGATACTGGTGCTGCGAAAGCAGTTGCGGGATTTTTACGGGGAAACCGACGAGGACGACTGACGCCCGGAACAGAGCGGCAGGCACTTATCGGTTACGTGCGGGACGCGATGGCGTCAGGAGCTCGGCTGTCAATAGCGCTGACGGAAGCGGGATTAAGTGAACGGACGTGGCGACGCTGGCAAACGTCGTGGGAAGACAAGCGTGTCAGCACGGTCAGGCCCTCCCCGGTGAACCAGTTAAGTGAGCAAGAAGAGCAACAGATACTGGCAGTGTGCCATCAGCCAGACTACGCCAGCCTCCCCCCGTCACAAATCGTACCGGCGTTGGCGGATAAGGGGATTTATCTGGCAAGCGAGTCAACCTTTTACCGGGTACTGCGTCGTCATGGAGAGGTGCATCGCCGGGGACGGCAACGGGCAGCGCAGAAAGTCACCCCGGCTACGAGTTGGCAGGCCAGCGGGCCGAATGAGGTGTGGACATGGGACATTACATGGGTTCCGTCAACCGTAAAGGGGCGCTGGTTTTACCTGTATCTGGTGGAAGACCTCTACAGCCGAAAAATCGTGGGATATGAAGTGCATGAAACTGAAAGTGGTGAGCAGGCGGCAGCCCTGATACAACGCACGGTCCTTCGGGAAGGATGCTGGCAAAACCCGCCGGTACTGCATGCGGACAACGGCGCGGCGATGAAGTCACAGACGTTGCAAATGAAGCTACACGAGCTGGCGATAACCCCCTCTCACAGCCGGCCGGGAGTGAGTAACGATAATGCGTATGTGGAGTCGCTGTTCCGGACACTGAAATATGTCCCGCAGTGGCCGTCATCAGGGTTCGGCAAGCTGGAGGAGGCGCGTGAATGGATAGAGGTTTTTGCTCAGTGGTATAACGAAATGCACAGACATAGCGGCATCAGGTATGTGACGCCGGGTCAGCGACATCGTGGAGAAGACGGTGTGTTGCTGAAAAATCGGGATGAGGTGTACAAAAAGGCAAAAGCGGAACGGCCTGAACGCTGGTCTGGCAGAACACGAAACTGGCATCCGGTAGGCAAGGTAATGCTGAATCCAGAACGGGAAAAACAGGCAGCCTAAATCAACCGGGGGTGCCAACTACCTTGACACTTACCGTACAGTTTTCTATACATTTTTTCTTGACGAAGGAAGAATGTATCCAATCCCCAAAAAATAACTAAAGGGAAAAGAGCTAGATATGCAAAGGCAGAGTTTTCTTTATCAGCTGATAACGCAAATATTGCGGCAACCAAGGCAACACACCAGCCTTTGATCATAAAGCTGTTGCTACCCATTCTGTTTATAACACTTTGGATGAAACCAAGGTGCGCGATTTTTTCATCCATAGAACCTCCAAATCAATCAAATAGAGCTATACAGAAAGTCTAACGCATCTGTTCCTGTTCTGCCACAATTATGCAAAGCGCGAATATGTCTATCCCTCAGAAGATGCAGGTGCTTTAAATTTAAGTCATACTTTACTGATATAGATTCATCCATAGAGAAATCTCTCCCTTCCATAGAAGCTTTAACAAGCACTCCTCTTTTGGGTTCGTTTACTCTAAGTAATCTAGTCGCTTCGATTTCCGCATATATCCAAGGAGATTCAGTGCCATAACTCTCAATAGATCCTTTGCATGAAATTGAGTTAGGAGTATTCAAGAATATGATGCACTCACATTGATCAATCATTTTTGTAAGTGAAGTCGCCAAGATCATATTCACGTGACCATTTGTGATGTTTCTTTTGTCATAGTCATAGTGCCCACTTTCTTTAAGGCAGAATCTTGTATCTAGCTTTTTCAAAAGTTCTGGGGAATACCCCCAAACACAAGAGTCAATGAACGAAGAAATACCTAGTCTATTTTTTAACCATCCAGCTAGTTTTATTGCTAGTTCTTCATCTTTATGTGAGTGGGAGATAAATACATTTGCTTTTATTTCTGGAAACCAATCTTCCATTATTTTTGTTGCAACTAGACTTCCGTCACCATCAAAAAATGCATCAAGTCCACTTTTAGCAGCAAGGTTATTTGCTCTTTTTATGGTTTCACCATGTCGTAAATAACCATCAAAAGCATCATCATCCACTCTTAAACTATATGCTTTGTACATCACCTTTCCCTATGACTCTTTAAATTCAGCTAATTATCCTTCAGTAAAGGATAAAAAAAAAGCACAAGAAGGTGCTTTTTTCATGCCTGTGACCTGCTGAACATTGTAGTTGCATACTGATTTTGCCACATAAGCACAAGAGTAAAATGCCCGTTTCTGGCAATAAAATGCTCCTTGGATAAATGGAAGTAGGCGCATGTGAACCTGTCGAGTCTCTGCCAGTTTATTGTGGTCATCTTGCAACTACAGAATGTACAGCTATGCGTGAGCTGAACGCTGTTTAGTACCCCGAAGACCTTACGCATAAGGATGTCGGTTCCCTCCACTTTTTATGCCGCCATACGGCGGCAACTATCCACGCCGTGCCTTCACGCTAACCCAGCGGCTTCGGCTACAAGGGGACGCTGGCGCCAACATCCTCACCCGTTCTCGACATAAACGGAGCATTCAGCCCGTTTATGTCTGCGCTGCGGCTTCCGGTGTTTGCCCTTGTTTCCTCAGCTGGTCGCCGGGTTTTTGTGGCGGCACGGCGCAACAGGGTGCCGAATTTCAGAGAGGAGAGTGCTATGTCCCGTTTTATCCTGGGTGATTGCGTGCAGGTTATGTCTCGTTTCCCGTCCCGTGCGGTCGATTTTATTTTGACCGATCCTCCGTATCTTGTGGGTTACAAGGACCGTTCAGGGCGCACACTCGCCGGTGATAATTCCCCTGAATGGTTACAACCGGCTTGCCATGAAATGTATCGGGTGCTGAAAAACGATAGCCTGATGGTCAGTTTCTACGCCTGGAATCGTGCAGATCTCTTTATCAATGCCTGGAAGAGTGCAGGCTTCCGCATTGTTGGCCATATCGTTTTTGCCAAGAGCTATGCGTCAAAATCAACCTTTGTCGGTTACGCCCATGAAAGCGCGTTTTTACTGGCAAAAGGACGCCCAAAAACGCCAGAACGCCCTATCCATGACGTTATCCAGTGGCAATACACGGGCAATCGCCACCATCCAACGGAGAAACCCGTTCAGAGCTTACGCCCCCTGATTGAGTCACTGACACCACCAGGCGCGATTGTTCTAGACCCCTTTGCCGGCAGCGGCTCGACATGTGTCGCCGCGGCCGAATCAAACCGTCGTTACATCGGTATAGAACTACTTGAGCAATACCATGCGGCAGGAGTGCGCCGGCTGGAACAGGTACAACGATCTATGCGGATGCCGGCGGCTAACGATGCAGCGTTTTACCCAGATTACCCGGAGGCGGCATGAATTACGCCGGACTGGAGAAATTGCGCGCCAATATCGCCGCACTTAGTAACGACATGTGCGACATACGGACGCAACTGAATCATCTGGAATCTGAATACAACTACGATGCCGACACCCTGGGCGAACGTCTGGCAGGCCAGACATTACGCCGCATAAACATGCTTTTCCTGGAGGCATACCGGGAAGTGTTGGTGCTCGATGAAACCTTTCAGGACTGAAAAACACGCCGGGTATGAACCCGGCCGTGCTAACCAAAGAGAGATAAATATGTACGGTACTCGCGAAAATCTGTGTCTTGAGCTGGAAAGAATGTTTACCCACGATGAACCGCTGGCGTTGCTTATCTGGACGGAAGAGGGGGTATACACCGCTTGCCGCGAAGAACGCCCAGCAGATAGTGAAATTTCACTGATAATGAAAAATATTGGCGAAACAGCGATGGATGAATACCGCCGTAACGGGATCACTAACGAGAGCGTGATGAAAATGCTTACTCACCATCGCGAATCAGAACGCCGTCAGATTTGTGTGCCGGCAATGCTACTGTCTCGTGTACTGGCGTTGTATGAGAGTGAGCTTGAACATCGGATCGGTGAGGCGTGGGAAGTTGGGCGAGGAACGCCGGAAAGTGTTCAAAATGCGCTTAACGACGTCCATTCACTAAAAGACTTGCTGGCTGCGTAACTGTAACAGGGGGCTACGGCCTCCTGTAATAGTTGGGCTATGAGCGGCGTGCCGGGGCATTAATTACCTGTCTGGCCGCGCTAAAAACCTGGCAGGCTAACGCCTGCGGGGGAACGTCTGCTGCGCTACGCGCCGCTGCGTTTCCCCCACTTTTATAACCCACGAGGAGATCTTGATGTCGGGTATCAACATTGCTTCAAAATCAAGGGAAGAACAGAACCTAATCGCGCTCGACCTGATTGCGTCAGGGGTTGCGTACAAAGAAAGGCTGGGGTTTCCAGTGATCGCGGAAGTGGTGGCCAGAGAGTTACCAGAAAACGAACGAGAATATTTTTTCCAGCGATTGACTCATTACCGCAAGGTCAGCGAGCAATTGCCCCGAGGGGATGCACCTGAATATAAGAATAACGAGCCGGATAAGGAAAAAAATTAGTCATCTTTTTTCCGTTTTTAATGCCGAGGGTTGATGCGTAATTTATTGTTTTTTAGCAATAAATACACGCAGAGCCGCTTAATTTTTTCCTGACCACTTTCCGACACAGCTGCTGTACATCGATGGCCAGAACCAGAAGCAAAAGCCGGAAGCTGGCCCCCTTCGGCTCCCGGCCCGCGTTGCGTTCCGGTCGTCGAGCCCCACTCCGCCAGGCATCCGCTGCGCGGCCGCCAGTCTCCGCCGAACCCCTGTGGGTTTCGGGCCATGCGGCTAGGGTCTGATGGCTGAGGTCAAAGGCGCGCTTGCTGCGGCCGTGCGGCCACGCCGCTTTATCGCGCCGTAACCTGCGCTCATGACATACCGGCACACTACCGCCGGTATGCAAGGACGCGGGACGGCTTCGCTGTCGCCAGGGCCATCCCGCGATTGTGATCTGTTTCATCTTCAACTGTGGTGCGAGCGTTTGTGAGTTGATTCGACCGTCGCTGTTTATCAGACCACACACTCTCGCTCCTTCTGGCAAGGCTAAAGTGAACGCCTGCGGCGGCCTTGCCAGCGCTCCAGTGTGTGGTCTGTGACTTTTCGCGACGGCGAATACTCACAAAAGCATCACTTCATCCACATAGGAGATTAAAAACATGTCACAACTTAACGTCCAGGGCGCGACAACGAAGCCTACAAATGCATCGCCTGAAATTCAAAACAATGAGTACACGGCGACCTATTCCCCGGATGACAATAAATTACGCCTCTATCCGCTGTACCGCCTTGATGAGGAAACGTATAAAAAAATCCATGATGCGGGTTTTCGCTGGGCGCCAAAGCAAGAATTGTTTGTAGCCCCTGCCTGGACACCTTACCGCGAGGATGTACTGATCTCTCTTGCCGGCGACATTGACGACGAAGACAGCACGCTGTTTGACCGTCAGGAGCAACGCGCCGATCGGTTCAATGGCTACAGTGACAAACGCGCCGAAGAATCAGAGCAGCAACTCGCGCAGGTAGATTCTCTGACATCCGCTATGCCGCTCGGCCAGCCAATTTTGGTCGGTCATCACAGTGAACGCCGCGCCCGTCGCCACGCGCAGAAAATTGAAAACGGTATGAATCGCGCTGTGATGCTGTTTGAACGCGCCGAATACTGGGAGGAACGCGCGCATGCGTCGTTACGTCACGCTAAATATAAAGAGCGCCCGGATGTTCGTTATCGTCGAATTAAAAAAATTGAAGCTGAGAAGCGCAAATCTGAACGAGATATTGCACAGGCGCAGAAATTTTTAACAATGTGGCAGGGGGAAAAGCTGGACCTGAAAATGGCGCAGCTTATCAGTAATTACGATCATATTACGGCTTGCTTTACGCTTGATAAGTACCCACGCCCACCAGAGAAAAGCCAGAACGAAGGCCGTATGTCGCTTCATTCCGCGCTTAGAGAAGAAATCATTACTTTTGAACAGGCTCGCGAAATAGCTGTTCGTTGTCATGAACGCTCAATTCGACATTATCAACGTTGGGTTAATCATTACCAGAACCGCCTGGCCTATGAACGCGCCATGCTGGATGAAAGCGGCGGCGTGGTCACTCGTACAGAGGAATTTCAACCCGGCGGTCAGGTACTGAGCCGGGGGGAGTGGCTGACGATCATCCGTATCAATAAAAGCAGCGGCGCGGTGAGTTCCGTTGTTACTCCGGCTTACAGCTTCATGGGGTACAAGGGAACAATGACGCTAACCCCTGATCGCATTACGGACTATAAAGCGCCATCAGAGGAAGAGGCCAGCGCGGCAAAACAGGCCGCAAAACGCCCACCAATCGTAAATTATCCGGGCGAAGGATTCCGGGAAATGACAAAGGCGGAATGGTCAAAAAAACATTCTGATTACAAGGGGGTCAGAGGTGTGGCCGAGAACGACGAGCATGGGGCGTACCGTTTCCGCCGGGTAATGAATAAGGGCTACACGCTGGATACGGTATTTATTACCGACATGAAAATCGTAGAAATTCCAAAAAAATAAAAAGTTCCTCCCCGGTATTCTCCGGGGATTTTTTAACAGGTGATTAGTTATGCGTAGCGAACTCAGAGAACGTATTAATGCAACACGCGCCAGGATCGACGGACGCGCACCCGTCGCAGAAATTCGGGCCAGCTCTCAGCTTTTTATTTCACCGGCTCCAGTGTGTCGGCGCCTGGTTGAAATGGCTGACGTTTGTAATACAGATGTAATACTAGAACCCAGCGCGGGGACAGGTGCCATCTTAAAAGCCATAAAAGCTGCCGCGCCGTTAGCGCAGTGTGACGCAGTAGAGCAGAACGGCGATTTATACCGGTATCTACAGAATAACTTTGATGGGGTTAACGTGGTTTGCGGGGATTTTCTGGAGTACAAAACAGAAAAACGCTACAGCAAAATTATTATGAACCCGCCTTTTCAGCATGCGCACGATATTAAACATATCCAGCACGCGCTAACGTTGTTAAAGCCGGGGGGCGTGTTAGTGGCTATTTGCCTCAACGGGCCACGTCAGGAGCGCATTCTTAAACCGTTGTCTGTAGCCTGGGAAGTCCTGCCACGTAACACGTTTACATATACCGAAGTTTCAACGGTTATCGTCAAAATTCAGGGTTAACGCCGTGAGGTTCAGGCGGGGGTAGTGCCCCGTCTGGCCGCGCCGTAAAAGGCCGCGCGCCTACGGCGCAGAAGGGGGGCGCGCTGACGCGCTTCCCCCTCCTGTTCGCGGCATATCCTTTTGCTGGCGATGCACAATAGCTCTTAGCTTCAAATCCGGCTTGTTCCTCCCTGTACTGATGATCTCCCTTTCCATATTTTTCCTCTTTCTGCACTGCCGGTGATGCAGCTGCTGCACGGCGATGGCCAGAAACAAAAGCCGGAAGCTGGCCCCCTTCGGCTCCCGGCCCGCGTTGCGGTCCGGTCGTCGAGCCCTACTCCGCCAGGCATCCGCTGCGCGGCCGCTAGTCTCCGCCGAACCCCTGCGGGTTTCGGGCCATGCGGCTAGGGTCTGATGGCTGAGGTCAAAGGCGCGCTTGCTGCGGCCATGCGGCCGCGCCGCTTTAACCGCGCCGGCGTTGCCGTCGCTCTGAGTGCGCCACGCCGTTCCGACGTGTCGGGTGTGTGCATCCTGTTCGCTATCGATGGCCATCACCCTGACCGTCCTCACGCGGAGGGCTGTTCGTAGCACCGGCGACGCGTTCCACAAGGGGTAAATGAACGCTGCCATAAACTTTTTGCGAGCAAAAACTTTCCGTCATCGCCCCTTGCGTCCCGCTTACCGCCGTTGCTCCTTTGCCCTTTGCCGCGAGAGAACTCACCAGGGAGATGGATTAACCATCGAGAGGAGACAACCAGGATGAACACACAAAACGTCAACGTCAGAACCGCCGCTCAAGAATCTTCCAGGAAGATGGGGGAAGGGCGTATTTCACATCTTGTGAATAGCCTGACGTCTTTGATTCGCACGGCCCATCATGAGGCAATTTTTACTGAAGCCTGTGCTGAAGAAGCCCATATGCATTACGGGTTGAAGTTCGGTGTGACTGAGCGTGTATATGCTCGCTTGAGTGGGTTCCTTCAGGAATTGAAATCGCAGTTTATCTCATACGTGAGGGGGAAAAAATGAAACACACCACGGTTAAAACAACAGCCAAAAAAGTAGGCGTAAGCGACATCATGCTGAAGCTGTTACGCATCCGCGCCAGCGATTCTCATGTACTGGAATTTGATGGTGTTGATACCCGCTTTAACGACTGCTGTAACTGGCAGGTCATGGTTAACGGGAAGCGAGTTCTATTCAGCACCCGCACCTACGAACATTTCTCGGATGTAAAAGCCGGGATTCTGGCAACCATTGAAGTCTGCCGTGGGCGTAACACTCCATCCGATGGGGCAATGCTCGATTCTGCAAAGGCAATGATCAGCGTACTCGATGCTTTCCCGTCATTCGCCGCGCTGGCGAAACACCCGGACCGAATTAACTGAGTTGAAATGAATTAGCGCTGTGACCGGATGGCCGTCCGGCCACAGCAAACCACAACAGTAACTGAAGAGGTAACTATCAATGGTCGACACCAATACTACGGCAAAAAAGGTCCGTAAATCCACTAAGCCAGCCGCTGCGACTCAGCAGCAGTCAGAAGAACTGACCCGTATGCTGGACAACATTGAAGTGCAGTATGCACCGTTTTCCAGCCTTTTCATCGGTGATCTGAATGCGCGTAAAGTACCGCACTCTGATGAAGAATTGCGCGGCTATGCCGACAGCATCCGTGCGGTCGGTCTGCTGCATAACCTGATCGTTGTGACATGTGATGACGGTCGTTTGGAAGTGGTATGTGGTGGCGGTCGTACAAAAGCCATCGGACTACTGGTTTCGGCAGGTGAGGTTGACCCGGACAAAGTCTGGATCGCATATAAAGCGGTCCCGCGCGAACTGGCGCGCGAAGTATCGGAAATCGAGAACGCCAAACGCAAAGACATGCATCCGGCAGACCAAATCCGAAACTTCCTGGCGCTTTCCGGTGAAGGAAAAACCCCCGCGCAGATCGGCGCGGTACTTGGATACAGTCAGCAGCACGTTCAACGTATGCTGAAACTTGCGGGGCTTGCTCCAGAGATTCTTGATGGCCTTGCTCGCGACGAACTGACTACCGAGCATTGTCATGCTCTGGCGCTGGAGAACGACCAGAATCGTCAGCTTCAGGTACTGGAAGCGGTGCGAAGCGACGAACCGGGAAAACTCCGCGCAACGTCTATTCGTGCGTTGATTACAGCAAAAGAAGTTTCCACGACCGATCAGCGATACCAGTTTGTTGGTGCCGGGGAATTCTCTGATGAACAAATTCGTGTGGACTTGTTCAGCCAGGTTGAAGGTGGCTATGTGGATGCCGTCTTACTGAATGAAAAATTACTCGCGAAACTCCAGCAGAAAGCGGAACAGTTACAGCAGGAAGAAGGCTGGGCATGGTCACAATCTCGCCTCGATGAAATCCGTTATTGGGGAGATGATTCATTGCAGTTTAAGTTACAGACTGCACCTCAAGCGATTTATTCCAAAGAAGAACAACGTCAGCTTGACGAATACACCGCGCAGTATGAGGAATTCGATAGCTATTGCGACGAAAGCCGTGCCGTAGAAAAGCTGATTGTTGAGCTTCAAATGGTGGGTGAGTCACGGGCATGGACTGACGAACAAAAGCAGAACGCTGGGGTTTTCGTATCCTATGACTCGGGCTGCTTCTGCATTCAGCGCGGCGTGTTGCGGGTTGAACCTCGTTCCAGTAATGATACTGAATCTAACCATAAAGAGATCATCACGATTCGCGAACCTGATATTGCCGAAGGTATTAGCGAACCGCTGATCAAAAAAATGTCCTCTGAACGTACTCTTGCCGTTCAGGCAGCGTTGCTGCAGCAACCTCAGAAAGCGCTGGCTATGATGGTGTGGCGCATGTGTGCATGTGCTTTTGAATACTGCAATACAACCCGCCACCCTTTTGTTATTCGCCTCGAAGTACACCACAGCAGTCTTGTTGAGGAAGCGCCGTCTGGTGAGAAGGGCGCTGCTTGGTTAAGTCTGATGCAGGAAAAAGCACGTCTTGAGGCGTTACTCCCGAAAGGCTGGAAGAGTGACTTTACGACATTCTTCGAACTGGATGAGCCGACGCTCATGTCTCTGATTGTGTTCTGCACCGCTTGTTCTATCGATGGTGTCCAGACTCGCACGATGGGCCGAACGACATGCAGCGATCTTGGACCAGTTGAAGAGGCGATTGGGTTCCATATGCGCGACTGGTGGCAGCCAACAAAAGAGAACTTTTTCATGCATATGCAGAAGCCTCAGATTATCGCCGCACTCAATGAGGCAGGTAAAACCGGGGCGGCAAGAGATGCTGAAAAAATGAATAAGGGGGATGCTGCAGAACTGGCAGAGTCGAATTTTGCCGACACCCGTTGGGTTCCTTCCTGGATGCAATCAGCTAAACCGTCAGTCACATCACTGACGGATAAAACCGACATCGCTGATGACGCAGAAAATAACCCGGCAGAAGCCGCCTGATAACGGAGGCCGCCTCGAAAGAGGCGGCAGGAGCAAGACATGAAATTCACTCTGGAAAGCCTGAACAATCTGATCCCTTCTGAGTTAGAAAGCATTCGCGCCCGTGGGTGCGAGTTCCGCCGGGAAATGAGCGATGCCGTCACCATGCTGCTGACGGTCCCCGAGAACTGGCAGGTTAATGCTGAATACCGCTGCGAATTTGGCGGCATGTTCCCGGTTCAATGCCGTCTTAGTGCTAATGAATGCGATGAGTTCCACCTGTGCGTATGCAGCCCTGGTGAAATGTCCCCGGACTGGCTGGTTGTTCTTCTTGGGGGCCGTGGGGATTTGGTGCAAATAGTTCACCAGTCTGACCGACTTGATCTGGCGGCAGTGAACGGAATCATTCAGAAAGTTGCCGGGATGAAGCGGTTTAACTGCACTGCGAAAACCGTCGCAGACCTGCTTTGTGGGGAGGTTGCACTATGATCCCTTCATCGCATGCTCTTGTAACGTTAAAACCTGCTCGGCAGGCTGCATTACAGGCGATTCTCTCTGTTGAAGAACGACGTAACAAAGGCACGAAGTTACCCTCTTTACCACATGTGCGCACCTTCCTGCGTGTCCTCACAGGAAGTAGCCGCCTTAACGCTTCGGTTGCACGCCAGATACCTGGTCTGAACTGGGTACCAAAGAATCGCCATTCAAACCTGAAACAGGTTGAAGAGGCGCTGGATGCAATGATCGCAACTGGTGGGGAAGACTGCCCTTTACCGCTAACGCTGGACGTACAGGCAGAGCTTTTCCCCGAAGTCATGCACACCCGTACAGACAGAAGGTTACACAAATCAAATATTCAGACCACGCGCCAGATGCGCCGCGAATCACGCGAGTATGAACAGCGCTGGAAGTCGCGCCAGAACCTGCTTGCGAAGGCTGAGATTGACCTTAATTTTCAGTCTCCTGAATCCATCTGTACCTGGTACAGCCGGTGGATCGACGAGTTTGACGCGGCAGAGTTGGAAGGAATGTTTTGGCGCTGGCAGACGCGGTTCGCTTCGCTGAAGGAACTTGCATGGCTGCGCATGAGTGGCGAGCCGCTGTATGCGGTGATGTATGAAATTCCATTTATCGTTCGTGAAACCCCTGCAGATATTCGTATTGCTGAACGCTGGCAGGTACCGAACAAGCTGAAATACAAGCAGGGGGCCGTATGAGAAATAATCCATGCAAAACGGAGTTGAAGACCGCCCGTAGCCAGCGTAATAAGCTGCTTACCATGTCTTCAAAGCTAAAAGAGATGTCCTGCGAATGGGACGGGCTGAGTGGCTGGCTTGAAACCGCAAATGAGGAGTTGGCCGAGAGTATCGATAAGCACCTGGAAGCCCTTGAAGAACAGATACGCGAGTGGTCAGTTGGTACAGATAACCGGGAGGGATATTGAGCATAATCAGCAGGAAATTCGATAAAAAAGAAACCGGTACGGTATTCCGACACGCAGAAAACGGGAAGATTCTATGCCGGCTGGATGCTCGCCTTGATTCAGATGACTGGGAAGCCTTGCTGTCGTTGATTAACCTCAACTATAACGCAGGCGTGAATGCCGGAAGTGAACAACGGGCCGCTGAAATTCGTGAGGCATTGGGTTTGCAGGGGGGAAATAACAAATAAAAAATGATGAGTATTTATACAGTTTTCAGATTGTTATTCCTGGGCAGAGTGTGACCAGTCGAGTATAATGGCGTTGGCGCTTGAGGCTTTTTGCCTCATGACGTAAGGTGGTTTGTTACCGAGTTGTGTGGCAAAAAGAAGAAAGCCCCGTAGATAGTTAATTTTCATTAACCAAACACGAGGCGATCTGCTTGACTAGACACCAACAGAATAGCCTCTTAGCTGCCGCAAGGCAAGGAGAAGAAGGCTATGTGTTAACACCAAGCTGTAATGTCCCCTTTGAACCATTCTAAAATGTCCCCAGACAATTCTCTGGGGGATTTTTCATGATCAAAGAGACTGTTACGATGAGTCATAAGGAACTCGACCGACTTCACATTATTCAGGAGTCACTTAATCGCCATATTACTCAGGAACAAGCTGCGGCACGCATTGGCATTTCTATTCGGCAGGTTAAACGTCTGGTGCAACGGTATAGAAATGAAGGGCCTTCTGGTCTAGTTTCCCGCCGACGTGGAAAGCGTCCCAATAATTCCTTTTCTACCGAATTCAGAGCAACAGTAATTTCACTCCTCAAAGGCCGCTACGCTGATTTTGGACCTACGCTTGCGTGCGAAAAATTGCGCGAGATACACGGCTTGTGTTTATCCATTGAAACTCTCAGGAAGTGGATGGTAGAGGAGGGTATATGGCGCGAACGTCGTCGTAAGTTTGCCCGAATTTATCAGCGCCGGATGCGGCGCCCATCCTACGGTGAACTCATCCAGATTGATGGCTCGCCTCATGACTGGTTTGAAGGTCGGGGCCCCAAATGCACACTGATAGTCTTTATCGATGATGCTACCAGCGCTCTGATGGCGCTACGATTCGCTCCTGCAGAAACAACCCGGGCTTACATG
This sequence comes from Klebsiella sp. WP3-W18-ESBL-02, assembly GCF_014168815.1. NCBI lineage: Bacteria > Pseudomonadati > Pseudomonadota > Gammaproteobacteria > Enterobacterales > Enterobacteriaceae > Klebsiella > Klebsiella sp. WP3-W18-ESBL-02. Next base: position 32,331 of record NZ_AP021974.1, on the reverse strand, counting down.
GAAACCCTCCGGGGTTACCTTAATGATCATGGCGTACCACTGGCTCTCTATTCTGACAGACACAGTATATTCAGAGTAAATAACCCGGAGCGGGAAGGAGAGTTGACTCAGTTCACACGTGCGATAAAGACACTGGGCATCGAGCCAATCCATGCCAACAGCCCGCAGGCAAAAGGGCGGGTAGAGCGTGCCAATCAGACACTGCAGGACAGGCTGGTCAAAGAAATGCGGCTTCAGGGTATCAGTGATATTGAAACAGCAAACGCATGGTTGCCGACCTTTATTGAAGCCTATAACAACCGGTTTGCTACGCCGCCTCGTATTGCTGATAACGCCCATCTTGATGTACACCATTCTGAAGAGGAACTGGGTTATATCTTCAGCCTCCAGGCGAAGCGCGTTCTCTCCAAAAATCTCACTTTCCAGTACAAAAGCAGTGCGTTTCAGATTCGCAGTGAAGGCCGGGGATATCGACTTCGGCATTCGGTTGTCACGGTATGCGAAAGCTTTAACGGTGAAATTAAGGTTCTGTATGATGGGAAAGCGTTGGGATGGGAAAAATATGTTGATGGCCCGGAGCCTATACCACTGGATGATGAAAAAAGTGTCCATGAACGTGTGGATAATGCCCGTTTTGATTTACGCTCAAAATTCTACGTAAAACCTAAAGCTGACCATCCTTGGCTCACGCGCCGCACGCAAAGTAATCAGCAAGTGAAGCCCCCTAAATTACCCAGAAAGAAGGCTGATCCCGATAAAATGGACTGAAACCAGGCGTTATTCAGTTGAGTGCATATCCAGTCATAGGATAGATTCTTACGTAGCGTTTCTGGCGTGCATTTTCGGGTGGTTTGTTACTGTTTTTAACGGGGACACGTCAGAAACGCGCTCAGGCCGTCTGAGCGGTACGCGTAATGCGGCGTTATGGTAAATAGCCTATGCTAATGTCCGCTAAGAGCGAGAAGCGGACATTGCAGACTGCCCAGTAGAAAAAGTGCTATCAGAATTATCTAAAGGAAGATCGTATTTACCATGTCTCATTCTAACTGTTTAATAAATTACAAAAATTAAAATTTCCATTTAATATCATCGCGTTAAGCAAGAGAATTAAACCTCTCATTTAATTTATGATTCTTATTTAATTCATGAGTTGGTGTAAAAATAGGTTGCCGCACTATAGAAAGACACATATTTAAACCCAGCAGGAAATCATATTTGAAAGTAATGTGTTTAAGGGGCTGCGTAACAAGAACAGCAAGTAAACACATAGTAATAACAGTTACCATTCCCATTTCGCAAGTGGCCATATCAGAGGTGAACTAATGCCTGCTGCAATTTTAAGAATTAAGGTTATCCTAATAATTCTTTTGTATGATTAAGATCATCGATAAATTTACTAAGAGCCTATCCCAATAGGGTTTTGTTCCAGACAATGACACCACAGGCAAAATGCAGCATCGCCTCATAATTCTCGACCTTCTTCTCCCAACGAGTCAGGACACGGCGGTAGCGATTCATCCAACTGTGTGTTCTCTCTACAACCCAGCGGTGAGCCTTAAAATCCGTGTATTTGATGGCCTCTGACTCATCCTTTCGTGACTGGATATGAGGTTCATAGCGACGACTTTTCAGATACGATTCCAGCCATTCCGCTTCATACCCTTTGTCCATGCACAACCGGAGCCTCTTGCCCGGTCTGCCCGTCTGGAGGGCATCGAGCGTATCCGTAACCAACTTTATGTCGTGCGTATTTGCTCCGGCAACAACCAGTGCAAGCGGTAGCCCGTTCCCGTCAGTCATCAGACTGCGCTTTACGCCCTGTTTCCCCCGGTCTGTAGGGTTCCTGCCTGTTTTTTTGAGCCTGCCAGCGGTGATTTGGTTATACAACCATCCATCGACAGCCACGACCAGTCAATAGAGTCCAACTGTTCGCAAGCAAGCAACCCATTTTGCCAGAAGCGTTCAAATACTCCAGCATCTCGCCACTCCTGAAATCGGCGATGAGCAGAGCTTGACGAGCATATACCGGTGGCATTCAGCGCATTCCATTGGCAGCCCGTCCTGAGTACGAAGAAAATGGCGTTCATTGCAGCGCGATTATCAACCCGCTTGCGGTGCGTACCCAGCGGGTGTTGAGTTTTATGCTCCGGGATGAGTGGAGCCATTTTCTCCCAGAGTCCATCACTGATCTGCCACTTGTTGCCCGCCACGCTTCGCCCTCAGAAATTATCATATTTTATTATCTGACAATTCCTTTTGGGATAGGTTCTAAGGACTCATTAATGAAATTGCGACTCTGGAATCTATTACCCCATGATTACGCTCCTTTTTTTCGTATTCTTCACATCATTGTGGCATTTCTAATATTATCACAAATTATTAACTCTAATCTGACAGAGACCGAAGCAATTGGTGAACATAGTCTTGAAGGAGTTATAACCTGGATGCACATTACCCCCTCTGTCAGGATAGTTGTCACCCCCATCGAAAATACTAATGACAAGATGGGAACAGATCGTGAAACGAATTTCACCAGAACGTAAATCGGCTGCACTGGCTAAATTACTACCGCCTTACAACATGACCGTCACCGCAGTTGCGCAGATGGAAGGGATATCGGAAGCTACCCTTTATTACTGGCGTAACAAGGCGAAAGCAGAGGGAATACCGGTGCCGGGTGCAAACAAAACTACAGACCAATGGTCAGCCGAAGCCCGGCTGGCTGTGATTATCGAAACAGCTACACTCAGCGAAACAGAACTCGCGCAATACTGCCGTAAAAAAGGGCTTTACCTGGAACAGATTAGTCAGTGGAAACAAGGCTTTTTGCAGGTGTCTTCGCCCACTGACAAAGCGGCGCTCAAACAAAGCCAGAAAGAAGTTAAACAACTAAAACGCGAACTGCTTCGTAAGGAAAAGGCGCTGGCGGAGGCGGCAGCGATACTGGTGCTGCGAAAGCAGTTGCGGGATTTTTACGGGGAAACCGACGAGGACGACTGACGCCCGGAACAGAGCGGCAGGCACTTATCGGTTACGTGCGGGACGCGATGGCGTCAGGAGCTCGGCTGTCAATAGCGCTGACGGAAGCGGGATTAAGTGAACGGACGTGGCGACGCTGGCAAACGTCGTGGGAAGACAAGCGTGTCAGCACGGTCAGGCCCTCCCCGGTGAACCAGTTAAGTGAGCAAGAAGAGCAACAGATACTGGCAGTGTGCCATCAGCCAGACTACGCCAGCCTCCCCCCGTCACAAATCGTACCGGCGTTGGCGGATAAGGGGATTTATCTGGCAAGCGAGTCAACCTTTTACCGGGTACTGCGTCGTCATGGAGAGGTGCATCGCCGGGGACGGCAACGGGCAGCGCAGAAAGTCACCCCGGCTACGAGTTGGCAGGCCAGCGGGCCGAATGAGGTGTGGACATGGGACATTACATGGGTTCCGTCAACCGTAAAGGGGCGCTGGTTTTACCTGTATCTGGTGGAAGACCTCTACAGCCGAAAAATCGTGGGATATGAAGTGCATGAAACTGAAAGTGGTGAGCAGGCGGCAGCCCTGATACAACGCACGGTCCTTCGGGAAGGATGCTGGCAAAACCCGCCGGTACTGCATGCGGACAACGGCGCGGCGATGAAGTCACAGACGTTGCAAATGAAGCTACACGAGCTGGCGATAACCCCCTCTCACAGCCGGCCGGGAGTGAGTAACGATAATGCGTATGTGGAGTCGCTGTTCCGGACACTGAAATATGTCCCGCAGTGGCCGTCATCAGGGTTCGGCAAGCTGGAGGAGGCGCGTGAATGGATAGAGGTTTTTGCTCAGTGGTATAACGAAATGCACAGACATAGCGGCATCAGGTATGTGACGCCGGGTCAGCGACATCGTGGAGAAGACGGTGTGTTGCTGAAAAATCGGGATGAGGTGTACAAAAAGGCAAAAGCGGAACGGCCTGAACGCTGGTCTGGCAGAACACGAAACTGGCATCCGGTAGGCAAGGTAATGCTGAATCCAGAACGGGAAAAACAGGCAGCCTAAATCAACCGGGGGTGCCAACTACCTTGACACTTACCGATTATTTCAGGGTTAGGACTGATTATTTGTGGTTTTATTATGTTAAGTTGGATGCTTACTCAAAGAGGTTTTACTTATTATTTTTCATGGGTAGGGCTTGACTTTAGTGGTATTAAGCAAGATATAAAAACGTTGACTAGTTTCCGACTGCCCGATGCACATTCGGGAGGTATTGCCAGTACAATCCAAGGATTTGGAGTTCTAGCATTGCTAATTGTAGCACTTTCAGGTGGCCTATGGTTCTTGTTGAATACCATGCAGTCAAATCTGGCTGAAACAGTAATCCACTGGCATAAGTTCTTTACTACTTTCATTGAGGTCTATTTTTATGCACATGGTGCAATGGGAGTTTTGCATATTTTAATTGAAAAATATAAAAGCCGCTCAGTTAACCTAAGTGACTAATCTGTTGTGAGATAATATTACTTCAAGTTGAAGAAAACCCTAAAAATAAAATTTAGTTTACTAGAAGATGAAACAGCACTTGCAGAGACTTTTTAATTAAATTTAATAAAAACGAAAAAATATTCATGGCGAAATGATTGTTTAATTATCTATCATGGATAGAAATGTGAGTTAGTCGTCCTATTTTAGGAAGTTAATAATGACTAAAACAAAAGGGTTACCTCGTCCGCTGACGCACTACGCTTGGCTTTCCATTGCCACGGCTATTGCCACTATCGGACTCAAAGGTGTGGCGTGGAAAATGACCGGTTCGGTCGGTCTGCTATCTGATGCCATCGAATCCGTAGTTAACCTCGCAGGAGCCCTAATGGCGCTCTGGATGCTGACCTTGGCTGCGCTTCCGGCCGATGAGAACCATGCATATGGGCACGGCAAAGCCGAATATTTCTCGAGTGCTTTCGAAGGATTTCTGATCCTATTGGCGGCAGCCAGTATCGCCTATACCGCAGTTGAGCGGATGTTAACTCCACAGCCGCTTGAGGAGATTGGTCTCGGATTACTGGTTTCAACAGTCGCATCAATCCTTAATTTTGTGACGGCTCGCATTTTGTTAAGGGCTGGCAGGCAGCACAACTCTATCACTCTTGAGGCAGATGCTCATCACCTGCTGACCGATGTCTGGACGTCGGTCGGTGTCATTTTTGGTGTCGGACTGGTTTATCTGACCGGCTGGTTTTGGGTCGATCCGATCGTTGCATTGCTGGTCGCAGCCAACATCGTTTGGACTGGTTATCAGCTTATGAGTCGTTCAGCTGCAGGTCTGATGGACGTATCGCTACCCACGGAAGAACTCAAAAAAATCGAGTCACTGCTGGCAGGATATCGTGAACAGGGGCTTGATTTCCATGCACTACGTACACGCCAGGCTGGCGGGCGGGCGTTTATGACAATGCACATCCTAGTTCCTGGGCGATGGACTGTTCAATATGGGCACGACTGGGCCGAGCGTATAGAGAATGATATCCGCACCGCACTGCCTTTTATCCATATCACCACTCATGTGGAACCGTTGGAAGATCCCGCGTCAATGAACGACCAAACGCTCGACATTTCTGATCACTAAACTAACCACATGTCGCTGGTCGGGCAGGGTAACAAACCTCGCTCTACAAAAATTTCAGGTATTCTCTATAATTCTGAGGGTACTTGATGTGACCTGCGCCCAATTGTTGGGCACGCAATATTTTTAAAAAGTCCGCTTCTGGCACAAAGCGGACAGTGATCACCGTTCTTACGACTACTTTCTGACTTACTTCGTGACTTGCCCTAAGCATGTTGTAGTGCGATACTTGTAATGACATTTGTAATTACAAGGGGTGTAAGACATGGGTAGCATTAACCTACGTATTGACGATGAACTTAAAGCGCGTTCTTACGCCGCGCTTGAAAAAATGGGCGTAACTCCTTCTGAAGCGCTTCGTCTCATGCTCGAGTATATCGCTGACAATGAACGCTTGCCGTTCAAACAGACACTCCTGAGTGATGAAGATGCTGAACTTGTGGAGATAGTGAAAGAACGACTTCGTAATCCTAAGCCAGTACGTGTGACGCTGGATGAACTCTGATGGCGTATTTTCTGGATTTTGACGAGCGGGCACTAAAGGAATGGCGAAAGCTGGGCTCGACGGTACGTGAACAGTTGAAAAAGAAGCTGGTTGAAGTACTTGAGTCACCCCGGATTGAAGCAAACAAGCTCCGTGGTATGCCTGATTGTTACAAGATTAAGCTCCGGTCTTCAGGCTATCGCCTTGTATACCAGGTTATAGACGAGAAAGTTGTCGTTTTCGTGATTTCTGTTGGGAAAAGAGAACGCTCGGAAGTATATAGCGAGGCGGTCAAACGCATTCTCTGAACCAAAGCATGACATCTCTGTTTCGCACCGATGGTGACACTTCTGCTTTGCGTTGACAGGAGAAGAAGGCTATGAAACTCCCACGAAGTACCCTGATCTGGTGCGTATTGATAGTGTGTCTCACACTATTGATATTCACATTCCTGACCCGTAAATCGCTATGCGAGATCCGGTACAAGGATACGAACAGGGAGGTGGCGGCTTTCATGGCTTACGAACCCGCTAAGTAGCTAACTCCGGCGGGGGGAACCCCCCGCCTTTCAGGAGTAGTGGTGTTTCTGATATTCCGAGAGCGCCTTTACAAAGGGGCTGTCAGTTTCTAGCTGGCAGCCCCCTTTTCTTTCTGGGGCACAGGCAACCCGAAAAGGCAGTTCCCCTGCGGGGAACGGGGAAGGGCGAACGCGCCTGCGGCGCTCCCGCTTCTCCCCCTGCGCACCGTATCCGGCTTGTTCCTTCCTGTACTGATGATCTCCCTTTCAATCTTTTCTGTCTTCCTGCTCTGCCGGTGATGCAGCTGCTGCGCATCGATGGCCAGAACCAGAAGCAAAAGCCGGAATATGGCCCCCTTCGGCTCCCGGCCCGCGTTGCGGTCCGGTCGTCAAGCCCTACTCCGCCAGGCATCCGCTGCGCGGCCGCCAGTCTCCGCCGAACCCCTGCGGGTTTCGGGCCATGCGGCTAGGGTCTGATGGCTGAGGTCAAAGGCGCGCTTGCTGCGGCCATGCGGCCGCGCCGCTTTAACCGCGCCGGCGTTGCCGTCGCTCTGAGTGCGCCACGCCGTTCCGACGTGTCGGGTGTGTGCATCCTGTTCGCTATCGATGGCCATCACCCTGACCGTCCTCACGCGGAGGGCTGTTCGTAGCACCGGCGACGCGTTCCACAAGGGGTAAATGAACGCTGCCATAAACTTTTTGCGAGCAAAAACTTTCCGTCATCGCCCCTTGCGTCCCGCTTACCGCCGTTGCTCCTTTGCCCTTTGCCGCGAGAGAACTCACCAGGGAGATGGATTAACCATCGAGAGGAGACAACCAGGATGAACACACAAAACGTCAACGTCAAAACCGCCGCTCCCGAATCTTCCAGGAAGATAGGGGGAAAAAACACGTACATCATTCTTGTTGCTGAGAACGGAAAAAACTCTGTGGAAGAGTGGGATGTTCTGGAGTTTGAAACTCTGGCCGCATTGAAGGCTATGCGCCGTAGCAGCCCGGAGAAAATGAAAAACCAATACTTCTACGCACTTAGTTGCGGCGTGGATAAGCAGTTTCAGCACAAAAATGTCGTTGAGGCTAATCACTTCAAACAGTTCGTGCGCCAGATCGAAAGCAAAGGAATCAACATCTAGTCAGCCAGGTAGCATCCGCTGCCGTTCAAAACCGGGAGAACACTATGTCAATTATCGCTGAATCAATGAAACCAATGGCAATGGCTTTTTTCCAGCCGTCACATTCCCGCGTGTGGGATTTCGCCGTCGAACGTGGGGGGGAATGGTGCACTCGTCACGATGGCCAGACGTTAGCTCAATTACGTGAAATGTTCCCTGATATGGAGCTTATCGCTACTGATACCGCGATTGAACGGGAGAACGAACAATTTCGTTCACCGTGGCTGGAGATTTCCGAGGCGCGGTATATCGACCAAATGACAGTTCAGCGAGTGATCGACTGGTGCCGCAGCAATGGAGGGGAATCCTTTAAATCACAGGACACGGTTGGCGGCGACGTATGCAATATCTTTTTCCGCCGCGATGGGCGCTTTTTTGAATGTAACGATCTGGATTCGCTGACGCATAGCCAGTTAGTCAACCAGATACACGAACAGTTTTTTGCCGGGGATTCAGTGAATTTCGGGCATTAAAAAAGCAGGGTTTCCCCTGCTTTCTCAACGCCGGGCTTGCGCGACCAAACGATAACCCGGCAATCACAACTAACGAAGGAGTTAATCATGAAATTTGACGACCAAATCGTCGCACAGGCGAATGAATTTGTAAATGCACTCCGTGCAGGAAAACGCGCACATATTCCGGCGCTACGTTTTGAGCACTGGCAGCAATTTATGACAACCGTGTATTCCGGGCTTGGTCTGGCCTAACCACATAATGCGCCGCCCCGGAGGGGCGGCAATAGGGCTAGATGTTGCCGCTACAGAGTCGGAGAAATTTGATGATTAATGACAAGCGCCGGGAAGAAATTCCTTCCAGCGAACTGATGCACCTTGCTGAACGTATCTCGGATGAAGCTGCGCCAGTAAAAATAAATTCCAGTTTGGATAATGTAGCTCTGGCATCCGAGGCTCTTTGGTTGTTTGCGAAGCGTACCGGCCTGGATCAGGAAGGGGAGATACTTGAAACCGTACTGACGGATTTCCTTGCCAATGTACTCCATCTTTGCCGTCATACCGGGATTATTACGGATGAAGAAAACCACTTCACCGCAATACTGCAAATGGCAGAAATGCACCATGAATTTGAAGATGATAGCAACCGTTAATTGATTGTTGGTTGTTTTTTGTTCGGTGGTGTTAAGGGGGCGCAAATCGCGCCCTTTCTGTATTTATCCACAGGAATACCCTAGGCCTTTTCAGCGAAACAGTGGGTAACATCGACGGCGAAAACCGCATTCCCCTGCGGGGAACGGGGAAGGGCGAACGCGCCTGCGGCGCTTCCGCTTCTCCCCCTCCGCACCGTATCCGGCTAGTTCCTTCCTGTACTGATGATCCCCCTTTCCATATTTTTTCTCTTCATGCTCTGCCGGTGATGCAGCTGCTGTACATCGATGGCCAGAACCAGAACCAGAACCAGAAGCAAAAGCCGGAATCTGGCCCCCTTCGGCTCCCGGCCCGCGTTGCGGTCCGGTCGTCGAGCCCTACTCCGCCAGGCATCCGCTGCGCGGCCGCCAGTCTCCGCCGAACCCCTGCGGGTTTCGGGCCATGCGGCTAGGGTCTGATGGCTGAGGTCAAAGGCGCGCTTGCTGCGGCCGTGAGGCCGCGCCGCTTTAACCGCGCCGGCGTTGCCGTCGCTCTGAGTGCGCCACGCCGTTCCGACGTGTCGGGTGTGTGCATCCTGTTCGCCATCGATGGCCATCACCCTGACCGTCCTCACGCGGAGGGCTGTTCGTAGCACCGGCGACGCGTTCCACAAGGGGTAAATGAACGCTGCCATAAACTTTTTGCGAGCAAAAACTTTCCGTCATCGCCCCTTGCGTCCCGCTTACCGCCGTTGCTCCTTTGCCCTTTGCCGCGAGAGAACTCACCAGGGAGATGGATTAACCATCGAGAGGAGACAACCAGAATGAACACACGAAACGTCAACGTCAGAACCGCCGCTCAAGAATCTTCCAGGAAGATGGGGGAAAAACTGGTCACTAACAGTGAGTTAGCGCATTCATTGGCGTTAGTTTGCGATCAGAACGTCAACATTAATACAGCGGCGAGAGAGTCAGCTGGTCAATGGGCTGAGAGCCCAGTGGTCGCGGTTAATGCAGCGTATGAACTGGCGTTAATTCTTGATGCTCAAATTGACGACATGATTTCAGAGCGTATGCATATCGACAGATGCAGCTACGAAGGCGCTGAGTTGTACTGGCGTTTGAAAAGCTGGAAGGCGTTTCCAATGCTGCCTGAACGTGAGGAGTTATTCGATTCTGAGTTGCTGATGTGGGTACGCGAGACAGCGCGCAAACTGCTGGAAAGTGGGTATTTGCCTCAAGAGTATCGCGACTTTTAAAAACAAATGTGGCGTTCCACGAGGAGCGCCAAGCCAAAAATCAACAAGGGGAGTACACACGATGAATTCAATGAATAACGGTACCCAGCAGGCTGGATTTGATGTCTTCTTCAGAGAGGACGCATGCAAGATTTACAGCTTTGCTATCACCCTTAATGGCGCAAGCGAACCTGTTGCATTATGTAACTTCGAGAACCTTGCTAGGCTTCAAGCGGAGTTCCCGGATATGGTGCTGATCAGTGAAGACGAGGCTAATCAGCGGGTAGCGAAGAAGGCTGCCGATAAGCAGCTGGCGGAAGAGGCGGCAACTGAAGCTGCTTCTCGTAAAACTAGCCAGGAAACTGGGCATCAATTCATTCGAATCAATGCAGGGCGTCCCTGATGGGCGCGCTGTTAACTGGTGAGTGCTACTCACCCGGAATGGTGTGGCGAGGGATAGTTTTAACCACTCAGGAGGCTGCTGCTCTCAATCAATATGACAGGGATATAGAAAAAGCGATATCTCCCGAAGCCAGATCCTGGCTGCGGCAAAACAAGGCGGAATTCATGGCATTGCTGCTAGACATCGAAATGGTGCACGTTGTCTGAGGTATTCAGAGCCCCTTCATGGCAAGGGGTATAATTATTGCCAAAAAAGAGCCGTTCCCCTCCGGGGAACAGGGGCAGGGCGACCGCGCCTGCGGCGCTCCCGCTTTTCCCCCTCCGTACCGTATCCCGCTTTTTCCTTTCCGTACTACTGATCTCCATTTCTCTCTTTCCCGTTGTTCTTCTTCGCCGGTGATGCAGCTGCTGCGCATCGATGGCCAGAACCAGAAGCAAAAGCCGGAAGCTGGCCCCCTTCGGCTCCCGGCCCGCGTTGCGGTCCGGTCGTCGAGCCCCACTCCGCCAGGCATCCGCTGCGCGGCCGCCAGTCTCCGCCGAACCCCTGCGGGTTTCGGGCCATGCGGCTAGGGTCTGATGGCTGAGGTCAAAGGCGCGCTTGCTGCGGCCATGCGGCCGCGCCGCTTTAACCGCGCCGGCGTTGCCGTCGCTCTGAGTGCGCCACGCCGTTCCGACGTGTCGGGTGTGTGCATCCTGTTCGCTATCGATGGCCATCACCCTGACCGTCCTCACGCGGAGGGCTGTTCGTAGCACCGGCGACGCGTTCCACAAGGGGTAAATGAACGCTGCCATAAACTTTTTGCGAGCAAAAACTTTCCGTCATCGCCCCTTGCGTCCCGCTTACCGCCGTTGCTCCTTTGCCCTTTGCCGCGAGAGAACTCACCAGGGAGATGGATTAACCATCGAGAGGAGACAACCAGGATGAACACACAAAACGTCAACGTCAGAACCGCCGCTCAAGAATCTTCCAGGAAGATAGGAAACGAACTGAGCCAGGAACAATTTACTGACCTGTTTTGCTGGGTATTACGGGTGGCTGAAGGAAAGAGCCAACCGATGGAATTTACTCCACCTGTAGATAGTCAGGAATTATCACTGATGAATGATGACTGTGCAGATTATGTTTCTATTTGGCTAGTTGACGGATATCCGGTGGCCGCCGGTGCTCCGATGGATCATTTCTTTCGCGTCATTACTCCATCCCATTAATTAATCATTAACTGAAGAGGTAAATATCATGGTCACTCTTGCAAATCGCTATCGCTCCCCTAACTCAATGCGTCAGAATCGCCCGCTGACTAATGACGAACTCGCGCGTATTGTGCCAAGCGCATTTTCTGATGATAAGCATGATTCGCGCTCTGAACGCTATACCTACATTCCAACAATTAATATTCTTGACCGTTTACGGGATGAAGGGTTTCAGCCTTTTTATGCTACTCAATCACGTACCCGCGATGTAGAAAAACGCGATTTTACAAAACATCTAATTCGCCTTCGTCGCCATGACCAGTTGAATGGGAAAGAAGTTCCGGAAATTATCCTGCTGAATAGCCATGATGGCTCCAGTAGCTACAAGATGATTCCGGGGATGTTTCGACAGATTTGCACAAATGGCCTGGTAGCATGGAAAAATTTTGGCGAAATAAGTGTTCCGCATAAAGGCGACATTGTTGGTCAGGTGATTGAAGGGGCTTATGAAGTTCTGAAAACATTCGATAATGTTGAAAGCAGCATTGATATGATGCGAGGCGTAACGTTGTCAGACCGTGAGCAACTTATCCTGGGTGAGGCAGTACTTGAATATAAGTACAATGGCGAGCATTCACCAATCACCGCTCAACAGGTTATTCAGCCTCGTCGCTGGGAAGATAATCGATCAGATTTATGGACGACCTTTAACCGCGTGCAGGAAAATGTTATTCGTGGCGGTATTCGCGGAAAGTCAGCAAAAGGAAAGTCTACCAGAACGCGAGAGGTGACCGGGATTGATGGAGATATCAAATTAAATCAGGCTTTATGGAAACTTGCCGAAGAGTTTGCAAAGCTAAAATCTTAATAATAAAAGCCGCTCAATAGAGCGGCTTTTTTGTGCCTGATCACTGCGTAATTTTTGGCTCGGTCATGCTATCTGTCTGGAGAACGGCTGCGGTCTTTTCAGTAGTCTGCTTATCGATAAGGATTTTTCTTGCCTGAAGTATCCGATATATACTTTTGATTTTATCCGCATATTCACGCCGTTTAACGATTAACTTCTTAGATGGCCCTGTATTATATATCCCAACACTATCCCAGTTTTTTCCGTATGACCTGAAGTTATGCGCCAGAACCCATGCGCCAGTATAAACGCAGATACAAGGGTCATTCATTAATCGTTTCCGTGTGATATTAAAACCAGCCAGTTTCTCATAATGTGAGCTGTTGATCTGCATGCCGCAAACATCTTCTGTTCCATCTCTATTGGCGGAGTTTGTCGCGGTAGCTATCAGGCGGCTTTCCTGAATTGAAATCGACATTAAGAGTAAGGGGTCGATATTGTAATCCTTTCCTGCTTGATCGAAGCACATTTGTGAAGTCGCAGAGGCGGGGAGCACTATCGCGAGCAGTAACGGAGCAAGTAAATTTATTTTCATAATATGCACTCACATAATCCACAGAAAGCATCACAAGTCGAGAGATTTAAAAAATACCCGCGCCGATCACTTAAATCAAGATAATTCACTACAGACGCGCGTGAGGCGCTCCCTGACAGCCTTTCAGACCACCCCCAAATAAAAGAAACCAAAGGGAAAATTCTATTTAATGGCCGCTCTACTATTAATAATAAAACATCACACCCCACGCAAGACTTCGTCTTGCAGATTTAATCTTTAAAATCATGGCGATAGACTTTAAAAATTGTGCGCTTTGATAGTTTTAGAAGAAAAGGTGTGTTGATTAACACACCTTCTAGTGCCGTACTAACACACTTTTACAGTACCTAATCAACACACCTGTTGGTGCCTGACCAGGCACTATGTTGTGTGTCAATTGTGTGTAGCGTTAAGAAACAGATAGTAATGAAGTGATGGTGCCTAATTGACACACATGAATAGTGCCGCTATAACACACCTGTATAAGGTGCTTTTTAAAATGATATTGAGGTTTTACTTCAACCAGGTGGCGATGCTAACATACGCCAAAATCAAAAGTCACCCCCAAGAGTAGTGCCGCATGCAGCACCCCTCTAAACATTGAGAATATATAATGCCTCGCAAAAACATATACTTCAAAGATAAATTAGATAGAGAAATTGAAGGTATTCTAGAAATAGAGCGACAAAAGGGGGCTAACGCATCAGAAGCCAACTACTCATCCACCGTTAATGAATTAGTCAGACTCGGCCTAATGGTGTTCAAAAACAAGGAAGAGGGACCAAACTTCGATCTGGAAGGGTTCAGGCGTGATTTAATCAGCAAGGTTTCAGGCACAAGGGAAGGGATAATCATTCTAACAACCCTTATGACCGAAATGTACTTGCGCTCACAAGGCCCGCAAGGTTTAGCTCAACTCGAAGAGGTTGTCTCTCAGCATATTGAGGCAATCAACCAGGCTGAGAGAGCAGCAGAGAATCAGCACTTTGTGAATGATGAAGAGTAAAAAAAAGCCGGCATTAACTGCCGGCAAATTATCACGATTTCATCTCTCCTTCCCACGGCAGCGCTTTCCTTTCCGCATCATCGATCCTTTCTTTTAGATATTTTTCAAACTCAATACATAAAACTTTCAACGCCTGAGCATCTTCATTCTGGTCCAGAACCCTATCCGTGTAGTACCCCATAGACGCCATAATCCGCGTTAGCATCTCTTCATTCAGACTTCGACCATGCACCCTTGCCATAACCCTAATCTCATCTGCAAGATTCTCTGGAATTCGCATGCTATAACCGGAAGCTTTACCAGAAATAAGTTCTCGCTCACCCTTATGCCACACCCACAAATTCTCATCCTGGGAACCTTCATCCTTAGATGCCCGGCCCTTACCACTAACCGACAAAAGTGAGTCAAGCCAATCCTCAAACCTGGCCGCAAGCGAAATTAGCTTTTCAGCGCTCGCCGTTCTTATTATTTCTTTATCTGATTGATAGTTTAAAGATATTAACAATCGTGAAATTATTTCATCGTTAATACTCCTTTTGCCCATTCTGGCGCATATTCTCAACTCCAGCAGCAGGTTATCAGGCGCTCGGAGTCTCCACTCCACTATCTCACCCGGCTGGAACTTTCGTGGACGCCCACGCCCCTCATACATTTTCTCTTTAACTTTCATAACTATAGATCCCTGTTACACAGTACATACGCCTGCACGACTAAGGGTAGTCCTTGCACGACTTCGGATAATTCCGATAACGATAAAAAAACGTGAAGCTCGTCACAGTTTTTTTTTTTTTAGGGTTATGAGACACTTACATGCGCGTAAACAAGTACTTACGTGTACCAATCTTTGTTTACAAACCCGGAGAAAACTCATGAGTACAAATGGCAATGCCTTTAATGCCAAAAAAGGATGGGCGGTAGCGTCTTTAATTGGCAAAGTAAGTAATAAATTTAAGTTAAGCTCTAAATTTAGCTTTAAGTCTGTTTGGCAGGTAATTTGCGCTATCGCGCTGGCGCTTGCTTTTACAAAGCTCGCCCACGCTACGGGTTCTGATTTGCTCGCATCTCAGAAAACAACTGTAGATGCAACATTCGGTGCCGACTCATCAATGGTTAAATGGTTTTATACCCAATAAACCTCAAGATGCAGGTTTGAGCACCTGAAAATGATCGTTAATTCGGGACGTCAGAAAACCCGCTATCCCCGGTAACGTATGGCTGAAAAATTCAGATATTGCATCCCTGAACTCCCTGCTGTTGCTGAAGTAGCGGTTATTCCGGGCATGTTCGTTCATTAACTTCCACATTCGTTCTATCGGATTCAGGTTCGGGCTGTACGGCGGGAGGTAATGAAGTTTTATATTTACCACCTCCGCCCAGTCTTTCACTAACTGTGAACGGTGATAACCAGCACCATCCAGAATAACATGAACTTTCTGCTGATAATCTGGATAAATTTTACGTATCTCATTGAAAAAACGAGATACGTTGTATTCATTAACCGTTTTATATTCGCAGATTAGCGGATGTTCCGGGGCCTTCAGATTCAGCGCCCCCATGATATTCAGCCGTGTACGACTACCTGTTGTTTTTACCGCTTTTCTCTGGCCTTTACGTATCCAGCCATAACCTATTTTGGTGGCCTGAGTCGGATGGACAGCATCAATAAAAAGAACCGGTTCATCACCTGCGGTGGCTTTGAGTTCCTCATAATATTCAATGAATTGCTTTTGTTTCTCTTCACTGAATTTATGCGGGACGCCTGACGGTTTTTTATAGGTGAAGCCGTTCCGGTGCAGCCACTTATTCATTCCCGGAATGCTGAAAACGATGTTCCATGTCCGCGCGACAAACGCGACAATATCACGGGTATGGTAAAATAAATTGTCGGATAAGTGGCTGATTAAAAAAGCCGTTTGTTCAGCGCTGAGTTTGCTGTCTGAGCCGCCATTTTCGGGCTTCAGCTTGCCTTTGTTCAGAAACTCGCTGATATGGTGGTCAACAGTAGTCTGATGCAGGCGTAAAGCCTGAGCGATCATGGCCGAACTCCAGCCCTCGGAGGCCAGAAGAATGGCTTTAATGCGATCGCAAACGCGCTTATCACGACTGGAGTCATGAAGACGCTCAAGTTCAGCTTTTTGTTGGTCAGTGATAAAGATTTTCATGGGGACAGCATGATCTCCTGTTGCTGAAAAATCAAGCGTCTTCAATGATCACGGGTATATATTGCTGAAATTCTTATTGGTGGATTTCTGTTTATTAAAACTCGCTCACCACTTGTGTTCGGCGGTATCGTCCTCATGATTATCGCTACCAAAATCGGCTTCTCTATTGCGAGCTAATTATGAACGGGGATATGGATAAGTACCTATTCCCGGAAACCTTCAATGAACAAGACCGCTATCTTGGCCTTCCGCTTGATGAACTTATTGTTGTAGCCCCTCTTAACTTAATTGGGATTCTTTACAATATGTCCATAACTCTCGGGGTCATTTCTGCGCTTTTGTGGTTATTGGTTAGGTACCTTAAAAAGGGGCAGGGTTCTTATTGGATGCTTAATTTCTGTTACTGGCATCTACCTTCTTTTATTTTTAAGGTTACCTTCCGCCAAATACCTGATTCAGGTTTCCGGCACTGGAGGGCGTAAAGCCTGTGAAACTTAAAATCAAAGAGAGCCGCGATAAAAAGATAGCACTCGCTTTTATTGCCCTCTCTTCTTTAACTGCCTTGCTCGCCGTTGGCAATGTTATTACCGGCGCACTCGCTTGGCACTTTAAGAGCACGCAGGAACATATTGTTACCCCGATGGTTTATAACAAACCATTCAACGCAAACCCTGGTGCCGGTGATACAACCGCCCTCAGCATGTTTGCAATTTCCTTTGCATCACTTCGACTAAACGTTAGCCCTGAAAACATCGATTCAAACCACAAGATTCTTCTTCGATACGTCCCATCACAGCATCGCGACGTAATGAAGAAAATCCTCGACGTTGAAGCCGATCGCATAAAGAAAGGAGGTATCAGCACCCGCTATGACATGCTTGACCTGACACAGGTAGATGATGGCGTTATGGAAATGAAAGTACGTATTTCACCTTCCACCACCAATGGCGGCATCATCACTCCGCTACCTGAACAGAACAAGACCTTCCGCATCAACATGGCTTACGAGAACGGAATCATCCGCCTTAATGAGTTCTCAGAGCTAAAACCCACCACCACAAACAACTGATACAGGAACTGCCGATGAAACTTCGTTTCTCAAAGGCAGCTGTTGCAGTGTTAGTTGCAACCGGGTTATTCACTAGCGGCCTTCGGGCCGCTTCCGGCCCAGCCGGTATCCCGTTCGAAAACGACGCGTCATTTACTGTCGTTCTCAGCAACACGAACCCCAACAAAGTTATTGTTGATGGGGAACTCATTACACGCATCAGTGGCCCAGCAGGCGCTTACGATAACAACACCACGGTTACCGAAGATGGCGCCATGATTTTTTCACCACTCACCGCACAAAACTTCACGGTCTTCCTTGAAACCGCCAAAGGAGCATCGTTAAGCATTAACGTTCAACCAAAACCAGTCACAGGCCGCACAGTCCGATTTACGCCAGTGTCTCCGCCGACACGCAAAAATGACGACGCCAAGGCATGGGAAGAGTCGCAGAGTTACGAAAAAACACTCGTAGCGCTCTCCCGAACCATTCAGCAGGGTGAAGTTCCTGAAGATTATACGGAATACCCCATCACCCGCATGACCGCTTACAACCCGGATGTATCGGTGCAACTCACCGCTGAACGCCAGTATGTTGGGTCACACCTTAGAGTGGTTAGATACCGCATGAAAAATCCCGGTTATATCACCGCAAATCTGCGCGAGCGGGACTTTTATAAAAAGGGTGTCCGGGCTGTCATGCTCTCAACTCATCAGTTATATGCCAGCGGTGAAGGTTACGTCTGGGTCATTTTCTCTGACGGGGTGAACTAATGAGCCTGAACATTAATAAACTGACGCAGCGCAAGCAGCTGGCAGTTCTGATTGGTGCGCTACTGGTTACAGGTGCTGCAACGGGGGCCATTATTTATATTGGCAATCACTCCAAATCAGATTCAGCCGCACCTACTACTCCCGTACCGAACATGACCGGCGTGGTGACGCCAGCATTTGAAACGCAGTTGAATGACTCAGCATTGGCGCAGCAGCAAGCTAAGACCTCCGCTCTTGAAAGCCAAATGCTGATACTTCAGCAGCAGTTCACTCAAAACAAACAGTCATTTGATGAAAAGTTGCAGAAAAAAGACCAGCAAATTGAAGCTCTGACGCAACAACTTCAGTCCAAACCGCCGGCAGCTGCAACTCCGTCAACCGCTACCACTGGACCGGAAACGCCATTGCCCGGACCAGTGTCAGCCGGACAAAGCCGCCCACCACAGTACTCAGTGGCCCCGGCGGGGCAGCAGGGAGCAACCGCGGCCTATAACCCACAACAGGGCGCAGCGTTCTATCCCGGTGGAAGCGGCCGCACCGCTCTCGGTGGCCTTGAGTCCAAATCATTCACATACGCCAGTCTGGGTACAAAGAAGACAAAACTCCCATGGATTTCATCGGGCTCTTTTTCTGATGCAGTGATGATTGAAGGTGCCGATGCAAACGCCAGTGTAACTGGCCAGCAGAATACCACCCCGGTTACGTTCAGGCTTAAAGGTAAGGTCCAGATGCCGAACAACCATGAATACGACATGGACGGCTGTTTTGTTAGTGGCGAAATCTGGGGCGATATATCCAGTGAACGAGGCATAGCGCGTACCAGCGCCATCGCTTGCAAGCTGAAAAATGGCAAAAACATCGACATGCCGTTTAAAGGCCACCTTAGCTACCAGGGTAAAGGTGGCATTCGTGGCAAGCCAGTTATGCGTAACGGCAAAATCATCGGTTACGCCGGGGCTGCTGGTTTCCTTTCCGGTATAGGTTCCGGCATCCAGTCAGCGGCGACACCTGCAGTTGGGCTTGGCGCTACGGCCTCAGTTAGCGGCATGGATATCATGAAACAGGGGTTCGGTGGCGGAGCTGAGAAGGCCGCAGACAACTTAAGCCAATACTGGATTAAGTTAGCCGAGCAGTATCACCCCGTGATTGATATTGGTGCCGGCAATGCTGTCACTGTCGTATTCCAGGAAGGCTTCCGTCTTGAAACACTGGAAGATAGTGAAGAAGAAAAAGCTAAGGAAGCCGCTCAGGAAGCTGGCGCAAAAGTCCAGACCGCAGCAGCCAGCTCACCTTTACCGCAGGCTACTTCAACAACCGCTGTCGGCAATCTGAATCCAGATGATGTTCTCCGTCAGGCAAGCCAGCTTCGCCTGGGTGACACCATTAATTAAGGAGCCTTAGATGCTGGAGAATTACCTTACGTTACTGGAGATTGGAGATTCCATAAGAAAATGGCGAAAAGGAACTAAACCGCCGAGGTCAGGTATTGACCGCGTGTTCATGCTGCTGATATCCGCAATGGCTTTTGCTTTGGTCGGATTTTCAAAACAGATGATAGATGGGCTCAACTACGCATTCTTCGGTATAGCCGCGTTTCTCCTTCTCTACCCACTTTACTGGCTGTTTAAGCCCAAACAAAAATGGGATGACCAGTTATCCCTATTGATGGAGCACTACCAGCCTGTTGACTTACCCGCATTAGTCAAACTGAAGAAAGCAATTCTCGAGCATGACACTCTGCGCCTGGAAGATGCTGAATCCTGGCTAACTCAAGAAATGTCTGCAAACCAGGGGATTGCTGATGTGGCTGGGAGTAAAGCAGGGGAAAAATACCACTTTCTTTATGATAAACCGCTTACCGGAAAGGGGAAGGGGGCTCCTCTTAAGCAAGAGCAGTGAGAACACCTTATTTGACACTATCCACGCCACTTACTTCATATCCATAAAGCAATAAAACACACCCCGGAGTTATCCATGAAAAAAATGCTCTGTGCTGCAGTCTTCTGCAGCGCGCTGACCGGCTGCGCCGGTATGAACTCAGATTTTGACTGCAACAAAACCACTACTGACCAGTGCCTTACCATGACAGAGGCTAATAAGTTGGCCGCTCAGGGGAAAAGCCTGGATGACCTCGGAAAAGAACCCGTAAAAAAGTCTGCGGGTGAAACCCTTCCGGCACTGGCAAACACCAAACCGATGGTGAGTGCTTCTCGCCCGGTATCGGTAGCAGCAACCGGCGTAGCAGCAAAAACTATCGCTCCGCGTCCTCTCTATACGCCGCCGGCGTCATCTACTTCAAGTCTTACTGGAAGCACGACGCTACCCCCGTCACGTATTAACCCAACACCGACCAAATCAGCTGATGCAGGCCGTATTGTCGCGCAGCGCGTTGCCGATGTGACACAGCGACTCTGGATTGCGCCCTGGGTTGATACCGATGACAACCTACACCAACCAGCTGTAGTCGAATTTGTGAAAAACAAATCCCATTGGGACCAGAGTTTCCGCGTCATTTCTGAAGGCGATGATTAACGGCGCTGACAGAAACAGCACCTGATCGCCAATAACTGAGGAAAGCACTATGAGTGAATCGATTGTGGATACCCTGATGGGGCTGCTGGGGAAAGTGCGCGAAAAAGATGGCTCTCACGTCGCGCGCCAGAACCTTCAGCAAACTTATGACTACCCATCGCTAGCGTCTACATTGCCATATCGTTTTTATGATGAAACGAACGATCTGTTTATTAATACCGGCACGGTAGGTTTTATCCTGGAGGCCGCGCCACTTCCTGGCGCGAACGAGCAAGTCATCGCTGCTCTTGACGATATGTTGCGCAAAAAAATCCCCCGCCAGGTGCCGTTGACCGTCCTTCTTGTCGCCAGTAAATGTGTCGGTGAGCGAATTGACCAGGGGGTGAGTGAAGATATGTGGAGCGGTAAAATGGCTCCATATCTGAACAAAATCACCCGTGCATTCTGGGAACGTTCGGCATTGAAGGGGCTGGCCAACAAACGTGATTATCCTCTGTATCTTCGTAACTATCGTGTGTTCATCGTCTACGGTCAGACGCCGAAGAGAATGAACCAGCAATTCCAGGATGAGATAAGCCAGCTTCGTAGCACCATCAAGGTGTCACTGGAAGCCGCGCGAATCGAGACAAAAAATTGTACGGTAAATGATTTTTTGTCTGTGATGCGTGAATTGACGAATTACCGTGAAGAACAGGTGATGTCGTCCAGTAACAATTACAACGAGTTCGAGGAACTACATCGCCAGATACCCGATCACAGTATTGATGTGAAGGTCAGACCCAACCATGTTCGGCTCGAGCTACCAGAATATGTTGATGGTGTTAGCGATAAAAGCAAACACATCCCGGCGTCAGCCTGCCGGGTGGTAAACATGCAGCTGAGTAAGAATCCTTCACGGTTTGCCCTCTGGCAAAACGCTGACAACTTGCAAAATCTTCGTTTCCCTGACCTGGGTATCCCCTGTCCGTTTATGCTTACCTGGACTATTGAAGTTGAAGACCAGCAGAAATCACAAGGGGAAGCGTTCCGTAAAGATAACGACCTCAGTAAAAAAGCTAATTCTGCATATGCCCAGCTCTTCCCGAATACCAAAAAGGCAGCGGCTGAATGGCGAAATCTGAGACAAGGGCTGGGAACAAACGAAAAAGCATTATGTCGCTTTTATTTTAACCTGACTTTGTTCACTCCGGACAACGACCAGGCAGCCTTGACTTGCGAGCTGGCTGCGACCAACGTCTTCCGCAAAAATGACCTTGAACTTACCACTATTCAGTACCAGCAGATGCGTAACTGGCTGGCCAGTTTTCCTTTCGTTATGCAGGAAGGTATGTGGGAAGACCTGAAAGCGACCGGTGCAACACTGCGATCGACCAGCTGGAATGCAGTTAACCTGATGCCGGTTGTGGCAGAGCGTCACTTATCCTTCAGCGGAATGCCACTACCAACGTACCGTAATCAAGTAGCGTTCTTCGATATGTTTGCTGAAGAGAACGGTGCGACAAACTTCAACATTGCGGTAACCGGAACGTCTGGGGCAGGTAAGTCATTTCTGACACAGGGAATTTTACGTGATGTGTTAAATGCCGGGGGGTTTGGCTGGGTTATTGACATGGGTGACAGCTATAAAAACTTCTGTCTCCAGGCCGGTGGAACATACCTCGACGGTTCAATGTTACGTTTCAACCCGTTCTACGGAATCCACGATATCAAGGATTCTGCTGAAGGCATTGTGCTTTTACTCAGTGTGCTAGCCAGCCCAGAGGAGAAACTGGACAGCGTCTGTGAAGCAATCCTTCAACGCGCAGTCGTTCAGGCATGGGAATTGAAGAAGGATGGCGCTCTTATTGATGATGTTCATGACTACCTGAAAAGCAAAGAAGTGAATGAAGAGTATGCTTCCAAGCCAACAATCATTGCGCGTCTTGCTGAGCTGGCGATGTTGCTGGAAACCTACTGCACATGGGGGGCTCATGGCGAGTACTTCAATGCCAGCGTGCCGACACTGACCAGTGACACCCGCTTTGCTGTGCTCGAGCTGCTGAGTCTTGAGAATAAGCCGAAGTTACTTAGCGCTGTACTCTTCTCGCTTATCCTTTCTATCCAGCAAAAAATGTATCACAGCCCACGAAGCCTCAAAAAAGTCTGCATCATTGATGAAGCATGGCGTTTGCTGGGTGGTTCAAATCCTCACGCGGCGAAGTTCATTGAAACAGGTTACCGCACAGTTCGTCGCCATCGTGGCGCGTTCATCACGATCACCCAGGGTATTAAAGACTTTACTGCCAGCAAAGAAGCGGAAGCCGCCTGGAACAACAGTGGCACCAAAATTACGTTGCTACAGGATGCTAAAGCTTTCAAATCCTATCTGGCCGACAACCCTGAACAGTTCAATGACACTGAAAAGGAGGTCATCAAATACTTCCAGAAAGCAATCGATACAGGTTTCAGTTCATTGCTTATCAGCGTTGGGGAGGTGAGTTCGTTCCACCGTCTGTTTGTTGATCCTGTTACTCGAGCCATGTTCAGTTCTAAGGGTGTGGATTTCGAATTTATGCAGCAGGCTCAGAAGCAGGGGGCAACGTCGGAAGAGGCTGCTTATCTGTTAGCGCAGCAAGAATTTGGCCCAGAGCTGAAGGAGCTTGAAGAATGGGTGGAAGCAGCATGAGTGAAAATAAAGACAACGAACCGGATAGCATTGATGCTCGCGAAGGATTAGTCAGCCTTCCTGTGACTTCACGTCGATTGGTTAAAACAGGTGGTCTGATTATGCTGCAGATCGCTCTAACAATCGCGGTGTCCTGGGGGACAGTTAAAGTGACAACCCCAGATGTTGTGGCCTTCGATATGAAGGGGACAATGGACCTGTTTATTCAGCAAACCCTGGAGCAGAAGCTGCCTGAAGAACAGACCAAAGTGCTTATGACGCGATTTAACAGCGCGATGAGGGATACTTTGCAGGAATGGCAGGATTCGCATCATTCGGTGATTCTTGTGGCGCCGGCAGTGGTAAGCCAACAGGCCGATATTACGCAGGAAATTCGTACTGGTATTGCTACGCGAATGCAGGGAGAGCGCCAATGAGAAAACGCGTTCCTCTTGCCATGCTACTGGCGGCGCTGGCCACTGGCAGTGTCGGGGCAAAAGACCTTGGTACATGGGGGCATCTCTGGGCACCGGCTGAACCTGACTTATTGGAGTTCATTCAGCAACGGCTCAAAAGTATGGAGCAGAGCGGCGAGATGAAAAAGCTGCAGGATGAGGCTGTAGAGAGGGTGAAGAAGAATGCGGTTAGACCTGCACCCGTTCAGGGATTGACGCCAGCAGTACGGTACCGCGCAACAGTATACGATCCGACGTTTACGGTCGCGGAAACTATCACTGATATGAAAGGCAATGTTGTCGCCCGGAAAGGCGATAGCGTTAACCCACTGGATAAAGTCCCCTACAACCAGACTCTGTTCTTCATCGATGGCGACAATGCCGATCAGGTTAAATGGATTAAGAGGCAAATCAGTAGCCTCACCGACTTCAAAATCATTCTGGTCAACGGAAATATCCGTGACACCAGTAACGCTCTGAACGAACAAATCTTCTTTGACCAGTCCGGCGTTCTGACCGCGAAATTTGGTTTTGAACATACCCCGGCGCGCATAACTCGCGATGGACGTGTGCTGAAAATCGAAGAAATCCCCACTGCAGGAGAGAAGAAATGACAACGATGACGCTGGGCGATATGTTCCCGCAGCTAAATGACTGCAGACCCGCAAAGCCTGCAGCGAACAAAAGGAATAATAAACGCCAGGGGCCGGGTACTGCCTCCAGTTTAAAGAAACTGTATCCGGAAATTGAGTCATGGGATGGTGTTCTCATAACGAAAATGTGGATGCATTGGGGGGAAAGCAACGGCATAGAACTTAAGCAACCAGAGGAACGTGATGAGCGTTTTATGGATTTCCTGGTGAATTTCATTCATGGGCAAATGCTTGAAATTGAGTCAGGTATTAAGGTTCGCAGATGCAAAGCGCCAGGCATCGATGCCGCCTTTCAGGGGATTAGACAATCCTATCTGGACAGTGAGATTGCAGAGGATGAAAGTCGAAACCATCACAGAGGCCAGCAAAAAATATGCCCTTAGAACCTTCTGATTTTCAGTTCGATATCCCTGAAATCCCCCTTTCATCTGTGTTTGTACCTTCACATGAATCCTACACTGAACAGGTCGGTATTGGACTTCTTTTCGGCGTGGGTGCTGCGGTGATTGCATATCTGTGCATGATTGGGGTGCTGTTGCTTGTACACCGATGGAAGTTTTCAAGGACTGGCGGAATAGGGGAACGTCATTCACAAGACACTCTTCCTATGGTTTGCAATAAAACAGAGCAGCAGGTATCGGAGCCATTTCTGCAACAGGTATCAATTACCGTTTGGGCCGCAAATTCGCTGTTAACCCGTGATGTAGTACGCTGCCTCAATCAACTTTCAGAGGTGGTCAAAACACATCCATTTCCGGAAGCGAGTATTGATGGTCCGATAAAGCAGGTGTTCAACGGTGATCTGCAGTACGAATTATCGTTGAAGCCCTGTAGCGACCCTAAAGAGTGCTTCGTCGCTGCATTTTCAACCATGCAACCAGCTCAGTTACATGCAGCCAGCTTTCCGCTACCACACTCATCTCCGGGTAAATATTTCATTCTGAAGTCACAGGGCATCGGCTTTACTCGGCCCCTAACGTTGGCTGCATGTATCCAGGCGGCCAGTAAGCGTATCGCTGAAGGGGAAATAAATGGTTCGGATTATGGCTTTGAAGCCTGTTATGCATTTCAGGTTGTTCCCGCTCCCTACAAATACTAATCAATCGCCCCAGATTCAGGATGTTCGGTGCTCACTGCGTTGCGCTCCGCCTCAGCCTGAATGCCGGACCGATTCTGGATAAAAAACTGAACTAAATAATAAGGTTGCCCAATGTCAAAAGGACCGCAAAAAAGGGCGAAGCGCACCACTATCCGAAGCGGCCGGTTTAATGATGCTGCTATTGAGAGAATGGATCTGATGCTCGCTGAAAACCCGTTGTTGAAACCATCAACATTATTACGGGCCGGCGTTCTGGCACTGTACCGCCTGCCCAAGGAAGAACGCCTCAAAATTGAATTTGAAGCCGCTGCCGATTAACCCTTTCCCTTTATCACTTTTCTGTACTGTCCCCGCACCGCGGTCGACATCACTGTAAGGACTAAAAATGATTAAGCCTGCAATTATCAGGTCGATATCGGCTGTCCGCCTTCCTGTGGGGGTGGTATGCGAAAAACTCTGAGCACGTTTGTTTTAGCGTTGTTGTTTCCCCTCTTATTAGCACGCCCCGATGCGGCCGTTGCCAGTAATGCCGGCGATGGTCGGTGGGTAAACCCCATCTCGGATGTGTGCTGGAAATGCCTTTTCCCGATGACTCTCGGAAATATCAAGCTGGCCAATGGGCCTCAGCCGGATACCTCTAACCCATCTTCCCCTATTCAGTTTTGCCCAATGGGGATTTTCTGGCGAATCGGCCTGGCAATTGGTTTCTGGGAACCTATGGCCATGACTGACGTAACGCGAGAGCCTGGCGTGATGGTCAACATGGGGGGCTTTAAGATAGACCTTGGCCGAACCGGTACGGGTACCGCAGGACAGAGTGACCGTCCGGCTGCCGGTGCGTTCTACCACGTCCACTGGTACAAGTACCCCCTGATTTATTGGCTGAACATCATCACGAGCATGGGATGCATGCAGACGGGAGATATGGATATTGGCTATCTCTCTGAAGTCGACCCGATGTGGAACGACAGTACGCTCTCAATGATCATCAACCCGGAAGCCACTCTGTTTGGAAATCTTATCGCTCAGGGGGCTTGTGCAGCAGATGCAGCAGCAAGCTCAGCTGGGCTTCCTCTTTCGCCACTGTTCTGGTGCGCCGGTGCACAGGGCTCTATGTACCCCCTTACTGGCTATACCAGCGGAGAGTTTTCTCCTCTTGAATCATCACTACTCGTTTCAGAACGTATGGCGTTCAAGCTACATCGAGAGGGGCTGGTCTGGAACTCAATCGGTGCGGATACAGCAGTTTGTAATCAATATCCTTCACCAATCATGCCGAAAGAACGCTGGCGATATCAGATGGTGAATATGTACCCCGAGACAAATAACTGCCACCCCTTTGGCGCCAGCACTCAGCTTTGGGGCACGACGCATAACTCCCCACAATCCAAAAAGAATTTTGGATACCTCCTCTGGCGTAAGCGTAACTGCGTGTTTCTGTAAGGATTGACTATGAAAAATGCATTAAAAACAGCTTTGCTTCTTGCTGGGTTAAGCATGTTCACGACAGTGGCCAACGCGAGCGAGCAAACAACCAGCCTCCAGGATCGTGACTGGATGAAGCAGCAGCAAAGTGCTTTGCAGGAATTTAAAGACGGACTTCGGGGAACGGACCTAAGTCAGCTTGTTCCTCCTACGCAGCAAGATCTGATCTCAAAACTGGCAGCAGGCATTCAGCAGAGTCAGCCTGGTAGCGCGGATGAGAAAACCTTCCCGGCGATGTACTTTGTTAGTCTGGGGATACCAGAAGAAGGGCTCCTGCCAATGCTTGGCGATGCAACTCGCTTTGGAGTACCGGCAACCATTCGCGGCTGGCTCAATAATGATTTACGTAAGACAGCTGCACGAATGTTCGAATTGTCGAAAAAGCAGAAAGATATCGGTGTTCAAATCGACCCCACTTTATTTGAGCAGTACGGTATCACTGCGGTACCAGCTCTTGTCGTCACATGCCCAGGTCATTTCGACGTAATTCGTGGAAGTTTACCTCTGAAAGCGATGCTGGAGAAAATCGCAGAACAGGGTGAATGCGCTTCTACAGCGCGGCAGTTGATGGAGGCAAAATGATGAAGAAAATGCTTCCTCTTCTGGTTTTCATGGCTATGACTGCCGCGAATGCTGACACCAATCAGGATGCCTACAACGCCGGTTCAAGTTTTGGGAAAGGTAACGCATCACAGGGTACGGGCAGCCTAAATAACCCCGGCTCAGTGACTGGTTCAATCCCAGGGTATACCGAGAATCCTCCTCAAAGTGATTACTACGGAGGAGTAAAAGGCGGCGATAGCGGGCTGGCTGATAAGGGATTGTCTGAAATGCAGGGCAACGATGCTGCTCAGTCAATCATTGAATCCGGGACTAAAAATCCGCCACCCACTATCAGTTCTGATGCGACCTACATTACGGCGAGCAAAGATGCTGAAAAAGGGGCTGAAAGCGTTCTGGATGGTACCGGGCAACAATGCACTGAAGTGACAGTTTCCAAATCGACGTTTGAAGATTTCAAATGCGATAAAGATGTTGCTTCAGTTGAGTCCTGCAGCAGAACCGGATCAGCCAGTGGCCACTTTGAGACTACACAAGGAACCGAAACTTTTACGATCCGCGCACCGCAGATGACTACCTCATTCAACGGAAGCAACGGTTTCTACATAACATTTCCTGCCCCAGCAACAGGGAGGGTTATTAGTGCAAAAGTGTATTGGTACACATCAGTTAAAGGAAATATCAGATATCTAACATGGTGGGGTTTAAATAACGTTCAACTCAAATATCAAGGTCCATTCAATTATAACTTTCCTAGCGCGCCTGGTTACCCATTAACAAAAGGTGAAAATGTTCCTAGAGCTTCAGTTACTAATAGTCAATGTTTCGGCGGAAACTCAGGTTGCGGCACCAACGCAAGGAAAGATATGGAAAATATGAAAAATGGATCGCTGGATATCAGAGTGACGCTTGTTATGGATACGACGGTCGAAACCTGGGTGCCGGATGTTGTCTGGAACGAGTCCTGCCCGTTTGATAAGACCAAAGGGAAACCAACTGGCTCTGTTTGTATTGATCCTGGCGGTGAGCGTACCGTGACGGTTAATGGCAAGAATTACCAGGTCTACAGCGATTGCTGGGGCTACAGCGATAACTATGTGCTGCCGGTGGAGTCGACCGGTACCTGTGGCACTCTCATGGACGACCCCCAGTGCACAGTTTCAAATCAAACCTGCCTTGAATCAACGGATGGCGAATGTACGCACATGGGTTACACCTACCAGTGCCAGCGCGACCACACGTCCGGCGGGCTGGTCTGTGGTGGCGATTACTTCTGTAAAACCGGGGAGTGCGATGCGACTAACGGCGCGGGTGATAACGGCTTTGATGAAGCAGTCGCCAAGCTGGCAGGTTTAGCCTCTGCAGGTGAGGACGTTGCCAATAGTCAGGACGAAATGAATGTCAGGGCTTTCACCGGTGAAACCATGAGTTGCCGTAAAGCGTTCGCCGGGTTCTCAAACTGCTGTAAAGACAGCGGGTGGGGGGCAGATGTTGGACTGGCACACTGTAATGACGATGAGATGGCTCTCGGTAAAGCAAAGGCTAAAAAAGTTACGGTTAGCGTCGGTACCAAATGTGATCACAAGGTGCTGGGTGTTTGCGTCCAGAAGAGCCAGGTGTACTGCGTCTTCCAGGGGAAACTGGCTCGTATTATCCAGGAACAGGGGCGTCGTGATCAGCTTGGTGTGAGTTTTGGGAGCGGAGACAACCCAGACTGCAGGGGCATTACGGTCGATGAGTTGCAACATATCGACTTCGATCGCGTCAATTTCTCCGACTTCTACGAAGACCTGATGAACAACCAGAAAATCCCGGATACCGGAACGATGGTACAGCAGGTTAAAGACCGTATTGCCGCCCAGGTCCAGCAACAACAGAACAATGGAGGTAAGTGATGAAGTATTTCATCCCGGCCTTGATGTTAATGTTCAGTCTGCAGGCCGCTGCAGAGGAAATTATCACGCCGGCAAATCCGTTTACTGGATGGAATTGGTATAACGAACCGAAACCAAAACCGAAACGGCCGAAACCTGCGCCACCTCCGGAAGCGCCAGCACCGGCAGTGCCAGATTTTAGCAAGATGACGGCAGTCGAGCAGGCTCAGGTATTAAAGGACATCACGAGAGAATCGCTTAACCGCGCCATTTTGTATCCGACTGCGGAAAACACAGCGACTTATCTGCGCTGGCAGAAATTCTGGACTGACAGAAGCTCTATGTTCAGCCAGTCATTTGCGGTCGCGCAGCTGCGTCACCCGGACCTGGACTACAACGTCGAGTTTCCGCACTACAACAACATGGCTCCGTATGTGCAGACTCGAGATCAGCAGCAACGAGAGTCTGCCATCACTCAGTTGGCTCAGGAATATGGGCTGTTCTACTTCTACCGTGGTTCGGACCCTATCGACGTGCAGATGGCGGGTGTGGTGTCGGACTTTGCGAAACTGAACAACATTTCACTGATTCCGGTCACCGTTGATGGCCAGGTCGCCGCTTCGGTACCTGAAACCCGGCAGGACACAGGACAAACTAAAGCGATGGGTGTGAGTGCTTTTCCCGCTTTATTTCTCGTTTCCCCTCGTTCAAAAGACTACCGCGCGCTGGCCTATGGCTTTATGACACAAGACGATCTGGCCAAAAGGTTCCTGAATGTGGCCACCGGCTTTAAACCTAACTTCTGAGGAATAACCATGAAACATGTACAGTCAGTAATGCGATATGCATTACTGGGCTTGATGCTTGTCTCTGTCGGCTCCGCAGCCGGCACAAGCATTCGCGATCAAATAGCGGCGCTGGAAGCAGGGAAAGTTGCTCAGAAGGTTGTTGAGGAAACGCCGGCACAGCCAACCGTGCGGCGGGCCGATAAGATGCAGCTACCGGGCGGACGCATTGCCGACATGAGCCAGTACGCTGTGGTGTTGTTTATGCAGGCCCATTGCCAATACAGCGCGAAGTTCGACCCGCAGCTGAAAGCATGGGCTGATCAGCATGGCATCAAAGTCTGGGCCTACACACTGGATGGCGGGGGCGACCCGTCATTCCCGGTACCGTTGATCCCCAGACGGTCAGATCCTAATTCAGCCATTCCCATAGCTGATGAGATTATGACGTTCTTTGGTAATGGGTTGCCGATTGCTACACCAACAGCGTTTATGGTGAATGTTAATACATTAAAAGCGTACCCTCTGACTCAGGGGGTAATGGAAATCCCAGCTCTCGAAGGTCGCTACGCTACGTTGATTCAAGCCGATATGGACCAGGTCGACCCTCGAAATCTACCACCGCTTCCTGCAAGTACTCAGGTCACTCCTCAGTAATACAACCGGACTACAAAATGACTACAAACAAGTATGCATTATCGCATTCCGAACGCGGCTGGCTGATACATAGCATGGCTTATCTAATATCTAGCGTTATCTACGGTCTGATCTCTCTCAAACTGCTAACCAATATTGCAGATACAGAAATAGCTTACGGCGTTTTGGTCGCTCCAATCATCTTACTGCTTTCGTTATGTATCGGTTTCGCTCTCTGCACTGTAGGACATTACACAGTGAGGGTAAGCAAAGTGGCGCCCTACAAGGAGGAGTCATGGTCAGATTATTAAAAGGAGTCATTGCAGTAGCTTTGACTCTATTACTGGGAGGGGGGAGTGCTTCTGCCCGTGCTGACGTAAATAGTGACCTTAATGGCTTCTTTGGCAGCCTTGGATATAGCGGCAACGTCACACAGGCACAAGCATGGCAAGGTCAGGCCGCTGGGTACTTTACAGGCGGCTCTGTCTACCTGCGAAACCCGGTTAAGAATGTGCAGCTAATCTCGATGCAGGTACCGTCATTGAATGCCGGCTGTGGTGGCATTGATGCTTACCTGGGTGCTTTCTCCATGATTAGTGGCGAAGAGATTCAGCGATTTGTTAAACAGATCATGAGTAATGCGGCACTGTTGCAAAGTTAGCGATGAGGCAGCCTTTTGTCTTATTCAAAGGCCTTACATTTCAAAAACTCTGCTTACCAGGCGCATTTCGCCCAGGGGATCACCATAATAAAATGCTGAGGCCTGGCCTTTGCGTAGTGCACGCATCACCTCAATACCTTTGATGGTGGCGTAAGCCGTCTTCATGGATTTAAATCCCAGCGTGGCGCCGATTATCCGTTTCAGTTTGCCATGATCGCATTCAATCACGTTGTTCCGGTACTTAATCTGTCGGTGTTCAACGTCAGACGGGCACCGGCCTTCGCGTTTGAGCAGAGCAAGCGCGCGACCATAGGCGGGCGCTTTATCCGTGTTGATGAATCGCGGGATCTGCCACTTCTTCACGTTGTTGAGGATTTTACCCAGAAACCGGTATGCAGCTTTGCTGTTACGACGGGAGGAGAGATAAAAATCGACAGTGCGGCCCCGGCTGTCGACGGCCCGGTACAGATACGCCCAGCGGCCATTGACCTTCACGTAGGTTTCATCCATGTGCCACGGGCAAAGATCGGAAGGGTTACGCCAGTACCAGCGCAGCCGTTTTTCCATTTCAGGCGCATAACGCTGAACCCAGCGGTAAATCGTGGAGTGATCGACATTCACTCCGCGTTCAGCCAGCATCTCCTGCAGCTCACGGTAACTGATGCCGTATTTGCAGTACCAGCGTACGGCCCACAGAATGATGTCACGCTGAAAATGCCGGCCTTTGAATGGGTTCATGTGCAGCTCCATCAGCAAAAGGGGATGATAAGTTTATCACCACCGACTATTTGCAACAGTGCCACAGAAAATTACCTGAACTGCGTCAACTCGGAGTCTG